>NZ_LANF01000006.1 GCF_000966265.1 Palaeococcus ferrophilus DSM 13482
TTGTTTACAAGGATGGGTACCTACAAAGCACATACAAGTTGCAATAAGACTCTAGGAGAATTGAAATGTGCGGTATTTGACATAAACGCCCCCAACACGAACAGTTGCAATAAGACTCTAGGAGAATTGAAATAACACGGAATTGAAAGAGCGGATTTTAGCGCTTTTGAGTTGCAATAAGACTCTAGGAGAATTGAAATCAAGGCTTCGCGTCGTAGTGTATGCGGTCGTCCCAACCCGTTGCAATAAGACTCTAGGAGAATTGAAATTCGTTGGTTCAGCTACTAAATCGGACTTCAACGCTACGTTGCAATAAGACTCTAGGAGAATTGAAATAGAGGTTGTTAAAACTTCCGAAGGACCCGAAGGAATAAATGTTGCAATAAGACTCTAGGAGAATTGAAATGAGAATATATGGCGGTGTAGAGCACAGGAAGCGCAAGCATGTTGCAATAAGACTCTAGGAGAATTGAAGCTGGGGGAGGTTTCTGGGGTTTTTCTGGCATCTTTCTGAGCCCCCTAAGTTACCCCCTTGTTCAGCGTTCCGTCGGTGGCTACTTTTGGTTAAACTGAAAGCCGACCAACTTTAGAGAATCCGAGGTATACTCCCACGCAGCGCTATCAGCCGCTTGTTCTTTTTCTTGATGTACATCCAACATGGAAATTGTAATATACAAGTTATGTTGCATAATCAATTGATTTATATCGCCTGGAGGGGAAAAATATGAAAAAATTGAACGTCCTAATGTTAGTACTACTTTTGCTTTTTTCCGCGGTTCCCCTCAGCACGCACTCACTCGCGGAAGCCACCACGGAGCCCGCGGCCACACCCACCTTGATGAACTTTACACTCTTTGGAACCCCGGAGGAGGGAATTGAAAGAGTTGCGAGCGGCAGTCTGGACCTCCTGCTGTCGAGCTACCCCCTCTCTACGTACAACTCCCTCCCTGGAGGGGTCATTGCAAACCTCTCACTGTACCGCACGGCCCTCGTCTACAACGAGCTCTCGTTTAACACCTACCACGACCCTGATAAGGACGCTCCCATCGTCACCGTTGGTGACCAGGTTTACTTCAACCCCTTCGCCATTAGAGAAGTCAGGTTCGCCATGAACTGGCTCGTCAACAGGGAGTACATCGTTAACGACATCCGGGCTGGCAGCGGGGAGCCCATGTTTGGATGCGTAAGGCCCACCCATCCGGCGGATGTGTACTTCGAGCCTGTCTACAGAAGCTTGGGAATCCCATCGGACGGTAACGTATACTACGCCCTTGACGTGTTTAATGACGCCATGTTAGCGGCGGTTTCTCAGGTTTCAACGTACGGACACACCCTTGAGCGTAGGGCGGATGGCTTCTGGTACTTCGACGGACAGCCCGTTACCATCAAGTTCATCATCCGCATAGAGGACGAGAGAAGGCAGATAGGCGACTACGTGGCGGATTTGATAGAAAACTACCTTGGATTCCACGTCGAAAGACTGTACTGGGACAGGAACACCGCCGGCAGCGTCGTATTCAATCACCCTCCAAGCGACTACGAGTGGAACATCTACACCGGAGGATGGGCTTCAATGGGCCTTCCCTCAGTATGGGTTGACAGCTACACAGCATGGTTCTACGGTTCATGGTTCGGTTTCGTGCCCGGTGGCGTTGAGCCCAGACACGAGAACACCCTAACCGTCAGAGAGGCACTGGAGTACATCGGGAGTGGCGACGCTTCCCTCGGTTTGAGCATGCTCGAGCCCATGTACTACACCACCCTCGACGTGCTTGGGCCCATACTCAACTGGACAGAGGAGGAGCTCACGTACCTGCTGATCCAATACTCGATAAGCCGTTCATCGGTCAGCGGCACCCCTCACCTCCACCCCGAGATCGTTCCCGACGACCCCATAAGCATAACGAGCGAGGAACAGTACTGGGACATCCAGAAGCTCAGCATGTTAGTGGGAATACTCGAAAGCCCGAGGATATTCCTTATGGAAAACACCAACTTCTACCCCGCCAGCAGGGGAAGGGTCGAGAGCATTACGGCCGAGCCGAACACGGGGATAAGCACCCGCTGGAGCCTCATGACCGCATCAACACCGGACGGAACCCTGAACGTGGGGATGGCCAATTCCTTCGTGACCCCCGCCAACCCCGTTGGGGGTATGAGGGATCTCTATTCGGCAAGTGTCCTAAACCTCGTGACGGATCCCGGCGCCTCAATGAACTTCAACGGTCGGATTGCCCCATACAGGTGTTCCTGGACGGTGGAGAACGGCCCCTTCACGGTTCCCGGGGATGCGGTGGTATACGACCAGAACGAGGGATGGGTGCCGAGGCACGCGGGAGAGGAGGCCAACGTTAGGGTGACGGTGAGCTGTGACCTTGGAAGCTGGCACAACGGAATTACCGGCGATATCGATGACATAAAGAATTACGTGGCATTCCTCTACGCCTGGTCCCAGCAGGACGGCCACGACGATAGTTACTACGATGCGAGCGTTGAGTCGAGAGTTGATTCCGTGCTCAACATGGTTAAGGGGTTCCAGTGGACGGCGGACGGCTACGTTGCCTATGGAACCTACATGAACCAGCTGGATGAGAACGTCACGGCCAGTTACTACGTGTTCTACCCGAGCCTCCCGTGGGAGCTCTACTGGGCCATGGGGGAGCTGGTGGCCGATGGTGCCGCCTACGGGGTCAGCGCCAACTACTCCTTCAGCAGCAGCGGAGAGGGAGTCATCTGGCTCGACCTCCTCAATTCGAGCCACGTGGCAGATCTCAGGACGGTGATAAGCGCCATAGCCAGCGGAAGCGCCGCCCACACCTTCCCCGGCATTGATTGGAGCTCCGCCACGGCGAGGTTCAACGCGGACATGGGCTTTAGCGATACCTACGGGCATCTGTTCATAGGCAACGGACCGTACTACATAGAGAGCTACACCGCGGAGCCGTTCAACGTCGTTCTGAGGGCCTTTGACGCTTATCCTGTAACCCGGGCGGAGCTGATGACGTTCCTCACCGGCCACTACGAGAGGGCGGACGTTACTCCCCCATCCATCGTGGACGTCAACGTCTCCCCCGAGAGCCAGGAGGTGGGCAACTTCACCACCATAAGCTGGGTGGCATCGGACGACAGCGGACTAGCGAACGTAACCCTCGAGATTACGGACCCCTCGGGGACGCCCCTGCGGGTTGAGCTCGACCCCTCCATTGGAGTTTACTCCTACGATTACACGATACCCGCAGTCGGCACGTACACGGCTAGGATAGTAGTTGAAGACACCTATGGAAACGTCCGTGAGGTGGGCCTCGAGTTCTACGGTAAGGAGAGCCTGGCAGAATCCTTAACGGTAAACGGGAGCACGGGCAACGTCACGGTCTCGACGGAGGGCGTGGAGCTCGGCATTGACGTTAACGAGAGCGTAGAGGGTGAGCAGACGATATCGGTCAACGTCACCATAACGACCAACGAGGGGGAGCTGGCAGGGGAGAACGTGAGTGGTCTGGCCGTCGCTACCACGGGCGCAGATGAAACGGTGGCCCCCGTGAAGTATGTTGCGGTCAGCGTTGAGGCGAACGAGAGCACCGTGGAGAAGTACACCCTCAACGTCAGCTACACCGATGGGGAGGTAGCAGGAATTGACGAGAGCACCCTGAGCCTCTACTACTGGAACGGAAGCGAATGGATACGCTTAAGGGACTACGTGGGCAGACAAGTTCCGAACGGGCCCTTCGTCTACGATGCCGGAGTGAACACGGTGGAAAACTACGTCTGGGCAGTGGTGGACCACTTCAGCGTCTACGCATTGGGCGGCCTTCCCGTTCCCAGTGTGGAGATAATCTCGCCAGAGGACGGTGAGGTGTTCTACACCAACACCACCGCAAACGTGACGGTAGAATGGAGCGGCCAGGACGAGCTTGCCGTTGACCACTACGAGATAAGGCTAAACGACGGAGAATGGATAAACGTCGGGCTCTCCACGGAGTACACGTTCCATGACCTCGAGCAGGGGAAGTACGAGGTTTACGTGAAGGCGGTGAACATAGCGGGCAATGAGAACACCACGAGTGTATCGTTCACGGTCTCTCCCTTCAAGAGGGCGCCCCCGGCACGCGGAAAGGGAGCGGTCAACGTCATAATCAAGCTCTGGACGCTCTACAGGTACAGGGAGATGAAGTTCGAGGAACTTTACACCGAAGCTGTCGAGGCGGGAGTGGACAACGAGACCCTCGGGGAGGCAATGGAGTACGCAACGCTCGCCAGGGAGTACTACCAGGAGGCCCTCACCTACGGGGAGCCTCCCCAGAAAGTCACGCCCCTCCAGATAAGACCACTCCTGCTGGCCTACCTCAACATGAACAGGGCGGTGGAGATACTGGAGAGGGCTTTGGGGTAGCCCTTCCCCTTTTACCTTTTCTTTCTTCTTTCGAAGCCTCGTCATTTAGGGTAAAGGTGTCAGACCAGCAAAACCGCCAGAATTCCCGCGAGGAAGATTCCATCGAAGGTTCCGGCGCCCCCTATGCTCGCCATTGGAGCCCCCAGGGACTTTATCTTGTCCATGTTCATTAAATCTGCCCCTATGAGAACCCCGAGGGTGCCGCTGGTGTAGGCTATGAGGGGCATGTTGCCGCCGAAGAGGAACGCCATCGCCACAGCCACCAGTGGGGGTAAGAGCGTCGGAACGGCTATTCCAAGCCCCTTAACGGGCCTCGCGAAGGAGTGGATTATGAGGGAGGATATAAGCGTTGCGAGTGCCACCTTGAAGAGTAGGTCGTAGGCCCCGAGGGCTATGAGCCTGAGTGTCTCGAAGAGAACCACGCTCAAAGGCACGAGGGCGCCGCCGACGTTTACAGCGACCACGGTCTTCTGCTCGCCCCAGTCCACGTAGGGTATGGGGTAGCGGATGCCGAAGAAGCTGACCTCCCTAACCCTAACCACCGGTCCGTAGCTCTTGAGCTCCATGATAGGTATGTTCACAAAGCTGCCTATGAGGGCGGCCCAGAAGAGCGTGTATGCAACAGGGATGGGAAGGCCGAGACGGCTGAAGGCCGTTGTTATCGTCCCCGCGAAGAGAAGGAAGAGTATCGGGAGTAGAATGAGAAGTATCAGCAGGAACGGAAGTGCCAGCGGGGGAAAGAGGTAGCGCCTCATTCTCTCAGCCTCCTGACGTTCGCCCACACCTGGGCTCCCCGGGCGATTTCAACCCTTTTGGGTTTTTCAAACTTCTGGGCATCGCTTAAGACCCAGGCGTAGAGGGGTTTCCCCTTGGAATACTCCCTCAGGAACTCCGGGCTCGCGTGGTGTTTGTCCACATGCGCTTCCAGCTCCTCTGGCGTGAATGGGCCGAGGACGTCAACGATTTTGACCTTCCCAAGAGCCCTCCCGTTGCTTAGTATGAGAACCGTTCCCCTAACGCTGGTTCTCTGCTTCCGTATCTCCCATACCTTCTTGCCCTCCACTATGAGCGTTGCGTAGGGTTCGCGCACTATGAGCCCCTTCATGGCCATCGCATAAACCTCCATCTCACCGTTTATAAATCCAACTCACGGCGGTACTACGCGAGTGAAAAACCATTTAAAGCTGCCGACCGTAAATAATGGGGGTGGAAGGTATGGAGATAGCAAGCCGTGAGGTCGGAATAGTCCAGGGTGAAAGCTCCGTTGGATATTTTGAATTTGTTGTAAACCCCGAGACGCGCCTGAAGTTCGGTGACTTTGTCGTTGCGAAGAATCAGGACGGTGAGTACGTTCTGGCCGTTGTGAGGAGGGTCGAGAGCAGCAATCTTCTCCTCTCCGAGGGGCACTTTACCTACCGTTCACTGAAGAGGGAGCTGGAACTCTACGAGGGAGTGAGGAACGTTGACCTGAACATCGCGAGGGCCCGCGTCCTCGGAAAGATAGTGACGCGCAGGGGCAGGGTTGTAACGCCGCTCCCCTCCAACAGGATACCCATAATGAACGGCGAAACTGTGTACCAGGCATCGAAGGAGCTCCTCGAGAGCCTCTACGCATCGGGGGAGGGCGTCAAGATAGGCGAGCTCCTGACGAGGGAAGACGGCGTTGAGGTTACCCTTGACGTTGATAAGCTCGTCTCGAGGCACTTCGCGGTTCTGGCCGTTACGGGCGCCGGAAAGTCCAACACGGTCAGCGTGATAGCGGACGAGATAGTGAACCGCTTTGGGGGAACCATAATAATCCTCGACCCCCACAGCGAGTACATAACCCTCCGCTTCCCCAACGGAGAGAAGGCGAACGTGATAGCTGGGAAGATAAGGCCCGAGGTTCTGGCGGCAGACGAGCTCGCGACCCTCGTCGGCATAGCCGAGAACGCGAAGAACCAGAGGGACTTCTTCAGGAGGGCCTACGATACGGTGACCTCCCCCGACACCTCGTTAAAGGCAAGGTACAACCTAAGCGGCGTTCTCGGAGGGGAGCTCTTCCTGAAGGCCATACTCCACGTCCTCCACGAGTGGGAGGAGAACGGCGGCGGTGAGTACTACGACCCGATAAGCAACACCTCAAAGGTCTTTGAGCTCAGAAGCGAGGACAAAGATCCGCTCGCGAAGGTCATGCGCAGGATACAGTCCTTCCTCAGGGACTACGGGGACATACTCACGAGCGAGGACTTCCTCACAAACCCCGACAACGGTGAAGGCAAGGTGCGCTTCGGAGACTTCAACGTGATTGACCTCGGGGGCCTCGACGACGACCAGATGACGGTAGTGGCCAACCACCTCATAAAGAAGACCTACGAGACGAGGGTCACCTACGAGAAGGCCAAGAAGAGGCTCGAATTCTTGAACGGTGTTATGGCGAAGAGCCCCTCGGAACTCTACCGCAAGGAGAGGGAGGAGGTCAAAAAACTCATAGAGAACATAGAGACCAACTACCCCGCCCTCACAGAGCCCGTTCTAATCATCATAGAGGAGGCCCACATATTCGCCCCCGCGGAAGGCAGGAGCGAGATAGCCCAGCTTCTCGGCAAGATAGCGAGGGAGGGAAGAAAGTTCGGAATAGGCCTAGGTATAGTCTCCCAGAGGCCAAAGAAGCTCGACCCGGAGGTTCTGAGCCAGGCGAACACCAAGATCATCCTCCGCCTTGTTGAGCCCGAGGATCAGAACCACGTGAGGAAGGCGAGCGAGCAGCTGAGCTCCGACCTCCTCGAGGACATAGCCTCCCTCGGCATAGGTGAGGCCGTGGTGGTGGGTATGTCCATAGCCCTCCCGGCGCTCGTGAGGATAGACGACTTCCAGAAGAGGGGAGGAAGGTACGGCGGAAAGGACATAGAGATAGCGAAGCGCTGGAGGAAGAAGAGGGAGGCCCTTAAGAGGAAGGAGAGGAAGAGCAAAGCCATAGCGGGGGACCTGCCGCTATGAAGTTCGCCCACATAGCCGATGTGCACCTAGGCCTCTCGAGGAGAATCGTCAATACCCGCGAGGAAGATGTGGCGAGGAACTTCGAGGAGGCCATCAGAAAGTCCCTCTCAGAGGGGGTTGACTTCATCCTCATAGCAGGGGACCTCTTCGACTCATCGAGGCCAACGCCGCAGACGCTGAGGCAGGCGGTGAGGGTTCTTGACCTGGCCAGAGAAGCAGGGGTTCCCGTTTTTGCCATCGAGGGCAACCATGACAGGACCCACAGGAAGTCCTCCGCCTACGCGCTCCTCGAGGACTTGGGCCTCATACACCTCGTGGGCATCAGGGGGGAGAGTGTGGAGAACGAGTACCTCAGGAGCGAGCCGCGGGATGATGCCTACCTCGTCTACGGGAAGGTCGGGGACGTGACGATAAAGGGCATGAAGTACCAGAACGCCCCGTGGTTCAAGAGGAACGACCTCAAGGATATCTTCCGCCCCGATGGAAAGAGCATCCTCATGCTCCACCAGGGGATTGAGGAGACCATAAAGGACGTTGAAAGCCAGTACAGCGTCGGGGAGCTTGCCCTCTCCCAGATTCCGGAGGGCTTTGCCTACTACGCCTTCGGCCACATCCACACCAATTACTTCACCAACGTGGGGAAGGCCTACCTCGTCTACCCGGGCTCCGTTGAGAGGACGAGCGCAAAGGAGTACAGCAGGAAGGTGCTCATTGACGAGTTCGGAAAGTTCCAGGTTTTCAGGGGAAAGCCCAAGGGCTTCGTCATAGCGGAGTGGAGCGATGAGGAGGGGATATTCGTCCCGAGCTTCAGGCATCTCAAGACAAGGCGCTTCTACTCCATCAAAGCGAGGAGCATGCCTCTAGGGCTCCTCAGGGACGTTCTGAGGAAGGTGAGTTCGGAGCTCAAAGTCGGGGCGGAGGACGTGGTCAAGGTCACCGTGGAGGTGGAGAAGACCTCGAACCTCGACTTCATAAAATCCCTGTTCCCCACGGAGTTCATTGACGTTGAGCAGCGCGTCGTCCTTCGTGAGGAGAGGATAGCAGGGGTAGAGGGCGTCTCCCTCGAGGACTTCTTCTCGAAGGAGGAGATAGCCGTTCTCGCTGCCCTCTTCGAGGAGGAGCCCGATATCGAGGCGCTCGTGCCCGCGGTTCTCAGGGAGTTCAGCGTGAAGGAGCCCGAGGAGAATGAGGAAAAAGAAAAACCAGAGCCCCAAAAGGGACGGAAAAAAGAGGAACCGAAGGAGAAGAGCGGAGAAGAAGGCGAGGGTAGAAAAAAGAAGCCCGACAGAAAGGGGTCGGTAACTCTGGACGCTTTCCTCAAGGGGGGTAGGGTATGAGGATAAAGGCCCTCCGTGTTGCAGACTTCAGGTCACACGAGTTAACCGAGCTTGAGTTTGGAGAGGGAATAACGCTCCTCATCGGTGAGAACGGTGCCGGAAAGAGCTCGATCCTCGAGGCCATGATGGTGGCGCTCTACTGGGACAAGCCCTCGAGGACTGCGAAGCTCAAAAAGGAGTGGATCGGGAGGATAGAAGGCGAAAACAGGCTGACCCCCAAGATAAGGCTCGACTTCTGGATTGACGGCGATGAGTACGTAGCCTACCGCGAGCTGCCCATGAACAAGCCCGGGGAGGCGAGGCTCTTCAGGAGGGTAGACGGGGAGCTCGAGACGGTTGAATCCGGCCATTCGAACGTCACCTCACATATAGAGCGCTTCCTCCCCTTCGACGTCTTCATGAACGCCGTCTACATCCGCCAGGGGGAGATAGACGCAATACTCGAGAGCGACGAGAAGAGGGAGCGCGTCATAAGGGACGTTCTCGGGTTGGAGCGCTTCGACAGGGCCTACGACAACGCGAAGCGCCTGATAGACAGGCTGAAGAACGAGAAGAAGGTGGCGGAGGAGATAGTGAGGGCCTTCGGCGAGGCGCCAAAGAGGAGGGCCGAACGCGAGGAGGAGCTCTCGAAGGCGCTGGAGAAGAAGAAGGGCATAGAAGCCGACCTCAGGACGAAGAGGGCGGAGCTCGAGGGATGGGAGAAGAAGCTCGCGAAGCTGGAGGAGAAGGAGAGAAAGCTCAGGGATCTGGAGAAAGATAGGGCGGACCTGGAGAAGCGGAAGGCAAGCCTCGAAGCCAAGAGGGAGGCACTGGAGCGGTCAATCGCCGACCTCAAAAGGGAGATAGCCGAGCTTGAGGAGAAGAAGAGCCAGTGGGAGGCCCTCAAACCGAAGGCCGAGCTCTACACGGGGCTGCTCGAGTTCAAATCCTCCTACGAGTCCCGTGAAAGGAAGCTCCTGCTGGAGAGAAAGGGGCTTGAGGCCGAGCTCAGGAACACCGAAAAGGGACTGGCGGAGCTTGAAGCCAAGGAGAAGCGCTTTGAAGAGCTTTCAGCGAAGCGCGATGTCCTCCTAAAGGAGAAGGAGGGGCTGGAGCCCTACAGGGAGAAGCACGAGCGCCTGACTTCGCTGAGGAAGGAGATTGAGAGGCTGCAGAAAAAGACGGGGAACGCGGAGAAGCTCAAGGCGGAGCTTGAAAACGCAAAGAGGGAGCTGGAGGAAATAAGGAAACGGCTCGAGGAAGTGAAGAGCGATATACGCTTAGTTGAGGCCGAGATAGAGAGGAGGGAGGAGTTCATCGAGGAGATAGAGAGTGCAGAAGGTTCCTGCCCGCTGTGCCGCCAGCCGCTGGACGGGAAGCACAAGGAAGAACTCCTCGGGAAGTTCAGGCTCGAGAAGGATGAGCTCGAGAAGAGGTACCGCTCCCTCTGGAAGGAGAAGAAGGAACTGGGTGAGCGCGAGAAGGTACTCAAAAAGGTGCTGGAGAATGAGGATAGGATAAACGCCCTCTACTCCGAGTTCCTCCGCCTCAGGGAGCTGATGGGGGAGCTTGAGAAGCTGCCCGCGGAGGATATAGAAAAGAATTTCGAGCGCCTCCGGGAGGTCGAGAAGGAACTCTACGGCATCGAGGGCGAGCTCAAAACGCTCGAGAAGGACGTGAAAAAGAGGGACGAATACAGGAAGCGTCTGGAGGAGCTGAAGGAATCTCTCGAACGCAACGGGCGCGAGATGAAGGCACTCCAGGAGGAGCTTTGGGAAAGGGGCTTTGAGAGTATGGAAGAGCTTGAGAAGAAGCTTGAAGAGCTCAAGGCTGACTACGAGAGGTTCAAGACCCTTGAGGGCTCCCTGAAGACGCTCGAAGGCAAGAAAAGGGCCCTTGCCGAGAAGGAAGAGGCCCTGAAGAAGACCGTAACCCTAATCGGCGAGCTAAGCAAGAGGCTGGGCGAGATTGAGAAGGAGGTCGAGGCCCTGAACTTCAGCGAGGAGGAGCTCAGAAAGGCCAGGGAAGCCAAGGAGAGTGTAGGAAAGCTCGTGGTGGGTCTGACGGAGAGGCTGAGCGCACTTGAGAAGGAGATTAAAAACCTCGAGCGTGAGATCGAGGAGCTCAGGGAGCAGGAGCGGAAGGCGAAGGAATCCGGGGAGAAGCTTAAAATCCTTGAGGTGAGGATTCCGGAGCTCGAGCGCTTCAGGAAGAAGATAAGGGAGTACAAGAACCGCTACAAACTCTCCGCCCTGAGTGAGATAAGCAGGGACGCGAGCGAGATTTTCGCCGAGATGACGGAGGAGAAGTACAGCGCCGTCGTGGCCATCCCGAGGGAGAACAAGGTGGAGCTGAAGGTGCTCTACGGCAACGAGGAGAGGGATCTCTCGTTCCTCAGCGGCGGGGAGAGGATAAGCCTTGCTTTAGCCTTCAGGCTGGCCCTCTCGCGCTACCTAGCGGCGAAGGTCTCCAAGAGCGGCATAACCCTCCTCATACTCGACGAGCCAACGCCCTACCTCGACGAGGAGAGGAGAAAGAGGCTGGTGGAGATCATGCAGAGCTACCTCCGCAGGATTCCGCAGGTCATAGTGGTCTCCCACGACGAGGAGCTCAAGGACGCGGCCGACAGGGTCATCAAGGTGGCCCTGGTTGATGGAGTTTCGAGGGTCAGCGAGGAGAAGGTAGAGGGGTGGTGAGGATGCTCTACAGACTCTTCGGTGAGGAACAGCTCAAACTCCTCAAAGGCGAGCTCGAGGAGTACGTCGATAGGATTAGGGTCCTTGAGGATGTGGAACTCGACTGGAGACCCCTGCCGGGGGAAGTTGAAACCAAAAAAGCCTACGCCGTGGACGGGAGCAGAAAAAGCAGGAGGTTCAGCGGGCTCATAGCCTACTCCACCTCCGCCTTCGCCTACGGGAGCGGCCCTTCAAAGAGGCTCGTCTATTCAAACCTCCTCACTGCCAACGAGGACTTCGAGGACGAGCTCTTCAGGCTCCAGATGTCCGGACTGGAGGCGAGGATGTGCGCCATCATCGGCTCCCTCTACGAGCCGGAGCTTCTCTTCATGGATGGAACCCTCAGCGGCGCCCTTATAAGGCCTCCCACCTTCCCCAGGGCCGAGAACCGCTACGAGGAGCTTAAGGGGAAGATAGGCGAGGAGAGGATAATGGCGCTCATAGAGGAGCACCTGAACGACCTCGAGGAGCACCACGAAGAACTCCTCAACGAAGCGGCAGGTAAGGAGGAGTTAAGCACCGTCAAAGATAAGCCCGTGGTGCTCTCCGATGGAGCGCTCTTCAGGGGGGAGTTCGACCGCGAGGTGAGGAAGGGACTCCACATAATCTTCAACTACGTGGAGTACAAGTTCGCCCACGAGAAGATGCTCGAGACTGTGAGCCCCGTGTACATAGCCAAAACTCAGTACTCCAGAAGTCTCTCAAAGTCCGAAAAGCTCGACGTGCCCGATACGGTCCTCATAGACGGCTGGATAGCCCTCCACAACGCGGAGGAGACTGGCTACATAGTTTCCCCTACCCCCAAGCCCACTAAGGCACCGTCCTTCACCAGCAAGCTGATGGAAGCGTTCCCCAAGCACTTCCCGAAGCTCAAAGAGATTTACGAGAGGGGAATAAACTACGCCTACGTCCGCCTCGCACCAGGGGAACCCCTCTACCTCCTCGAGTTCACGGGGGAGATAGACAAGAAGCTCATCGGAAAAGTCCTCTACCACTCCGCCGACGTGGGCTACCCCGTGCCGCTGATTAGGGCGCACCACGGTGTGAAAATCACCGAAAAGCTCTTTTCCCGGGAGCTAAATGCCCTGACGAACCGCCTCGCCGAGGAGTGGGAACTCGAGTACCGCCTCCTGAAGGCCCTCTTTGCCTACGGAAGAAGCCCCCTGGGGTGAGGGAATGAAGGCCGTCGAGGTCAGGGAGCTCAGGAAAAGCTATCCCAGGAAGATTCCCTTCCCGCTTCGAAAGGTGGAGTGGGTTGAGGCCGTTAAGGGGATAACCTTCGACGTAAAGAAGGGGGAGCTCTTCGGCCTCCTCGGGCCCAACGGAGCAGGAAAGACAACGACGATAAAGATGCTCACCACGCTCCTCGAGCCGAGCGGAGGAACCGCGAGGGTTCTCGGATACGACGTTGTTAAAGAAGCCAGAGAGGTAAGGAAGAGGATAAACCTCGTTGCTGAAGGGGAAAGAACCCTCTACTGGCGCCTCTCAGCCTACGAGAACCTCAAGTACTTCGCGAGGATATACTACGTGCCGAAGGCCGAGGAGAAGGAGCGCATAGAAGAGCTTTTGAAGCTCGTCGGCCTCTGGGAGAGGAGGAACGACCTCGTGATGGGTTTTTCCAGGGGAATGAAGCAGAGGCTGGCCATAGCGAAGGCCCTCATAAACGACCCGGAGGTTCTCTTTCTGGATGAACCCACCCTCGGCCTCGACGTCCAGAGCGCCCTCTTCGTAAGGGAGTTCGTGAGGAAGCTCGTGGATGAGGAGGGAAAGACGGTAATCCTTACCACCCACTACATGGCGGAGGCGGAGGAGCTCGCTGATCGGATAGCCATAATAGACCACGGAAAGCTCATAGCCCTCGACACCCCAGAGGGGCTCAAGAGGCTCGTTAGGGAGGGGGACGCGGTTGAGGTGCGCGTGAGGGACTTCCAGCAGGCGAAGCTCGAAGGAAGCCCCTACAGGCTGGCGGTCATTGAAGAGGACCCTTCATCGAACACTCTGACACTCAGGGGGAGCGTTGACGAGGAGGAGCTCCCAAAGCTCGTCGAGTGGCTCGTGAAGAGCGGCGCAAAGGTGCTCTCCGTGGAGAGGAAGGAGCCCACGCTGGAAGACGTCTTCATAAAGCTAACCGGAAGGGCCATAAGGGATTGATGCCCATGCTGGCGGTGATAGAGAAGGAGATGAGGATGTTCTTCCGCTACCCGCTGAGGGTAGTGAGCTCCCTCCTGGTCGGGATAGTCTTTCTCATCCAGTTCATCTTCTTCGGCCAGGCGGTGCTTGGGGGCAGGTATTCGGATATACTCGCGAGTGCGACGGGGCTGGGGGATTACCCAACCTACGCGCTCATAGGCTACGTCCTCTGGTGGCTCTTCGCGTCTCCGATAGAGGCCTACATATTCGGCGTAAGAAGGGAGCTCCAGAGGGGAACGCTCGAGGGCAACATAGCGGCCCCGATAGGGGACATAACCTTCCTCGTTGGGCTCGCTGTTGGGTGGGTGCTCATAGACAACGTCCTGATGGCGGTGGTGTTCGCCTTCGGGGTGGTGGTTTTCGGCATACCCATCACGTGGGGGATACTCCTAAAGCTGCTCCCCGTGCTCCTGCTGGCGTTCGTGTCTTTCCTCGGCTTCGGGATAATCTTCGCGGGGCTGGTGATGCTCTTCAAGAACATAGGGGCCCTGGGGCAGATATTCGAGTTTCTCGTGCTCTTCCTCTCCGGGGTCTTCTTCCCCATGAACGTCATGCCCGCCTGGGTGAGAACGGCCGGAGAGCTGATACCCCTAACTCACGCCATAAACCTTGCGAGGGGAGCATTCATAGGACGCTCCTACCTGGAGATGCTGCCGAGCCTCGAGGCCCTTTTCCTCCTGAGCGCCCTTTACTGGGGTGTGGGATACCTCCTCTTCAAGTGGGCCGAGAAAACCACGAGGGTGGTGGGCTATGGAGGCTACTGAGTTCAGGGCTTTCTGGGGCGTCATGGTGAAGAGCTGGAGGGTGTTCACCAGCTACAAGGTGTGGCTGGTTACGGACATAGCCATGGGGCTCTTCTTCGTGGCGCAGGCCCTCCTCATAGGGCTCGGCCTCACGGGGGAGAGGAACTCGCCGGCGCTTCAAAAACTGACCGGCTACTCCGACTACGTGACCTTCGCGGTTCTGGGCTTGATGGTTCTGTTCTTCGGCATGACGTTCCTGAGTGGCTTTGTGTGGAGTGTGGTGGACGAGCTCTACGCGGGAACCCTTGAGTCATCCTTCGCCGCCCCGATGAGGAGGATAACCTTCTTCCTCGGCAACGTGGCGATGAGGCTTCTCCTCACGCTCCTCTACCTGATACTCTATTTGGTGTTCTTCAAGCTGCTCTTCGGGATAAGCCTGAGCCCCACCGGCTTCCTGAGGGGCATTCCCATCCTTTTCATTGGATCAATCGGGATGATAGGCTTCGGCATGGCCGCCACCGGAGTGGTCATATACTTCCGAGACCCCGGGCCATTCATAAGCATCCTCGAGATGCTCGTGTTCGCGCTGAGCGGGGCGATGTATCCCATAGACATACTCCCGCGTTGGCTGGCGCTCCTCGCAAAAATTTTACCCTATGCGCCAACGACAGACGCCCTCAGAACGGCCGTCACCCACGGCTACGGGACGGCATCGGCGAAGATAGCATACGTCGCGTTCGTGTCTCTCGTCTACGCCCTCCTTGGTTTCCTCGTCTACAGGTGGAGCGAGAGGCAGGCTAGGAGGGTAGGACTTAAGAGCTACTGAGGTGAGTACGTGTGGAGGTGGTTAAATGAGGGCGGTCGCCTTCGTGGGATTCAAGAAGAGCGGTAAAACAACGACAGTTGAAGCGGTCGCGAGGGTTCTAAGGAATAGAGGCTACCGCGTGGCGATAGCAAAGAGCATGCACACGGAGTTTGACAGGGAAGGGACCGACACCTGGCGCTTCTCAAAGGTTGCCGACTCGGTTATTGTGAGGGCCAGCGACACGGACGCTCTGCTGTTCAAAGCAAAAGACATAAACGCGCTCCTCTCAATGGTGCAGGCAGACTTCCTCCTCCTTGAGGGGTTTAAAGACATTCACCACGTCCCGAAGGTCGTCTGTGCCAGGGGCGAGGAGGACTTTAGGGAGCTCAACGACGGCCTGGCCATAGCTGTCAGTGGCGTCATAGCAGAAAGCGGCGTTGAGGCGATAGACGGCCTCCCCGTCATAAACGCCCTCACCGAAGCGGAGAGACTGGCCAACGTTGTTGAAAAGCGCGCCTTCATGCTTCCCAACATAGACTGCGGCATGTGCGGCTTCCGCTGTGCTGATATGGCGAGGATGATAGTTAAGGGCGAGAAAACCGTGAAGGACTGCGTTGTACTGAGCCAGAAGCCCAGAGTTACCGTCAAAATAGACGGTCAGGTTCTCCCCATGAAGGACTGGGTTCAGGAGCTCGTCGAGAAGACGATAAAGGGCATGCTCTCTGCTATGAAGGGCTATCGCGGGGGAAGGAGGATAGAGATAGTGATAAGGGAGGATTGAGACCTTCACCTTCCCCAGTATTGTTTTGGCAACAGCTCTACTATCTCCCGTGCTCTTTCAAAATCTCTGTCGAACGTCGCTATTTTCTTTGTTCCATATTCAAATGCGGTCGTTATTATCCTTGCGTCGTGGGGAAGCAGGCCGTAGTGCTTCATGAAAAGGAGCGTCCGTCCCAGTCACGGGAATCTGGCACTATCATGATGTCAAACGCTTCGAACACTGCCAATACTTTCTTTCCGATTTCGTAGGCAAATTCTGCCATTCCTGGATCTTTGGAGAGTTTTTCTCTGATGGCCAGAGAAGACTTCACGCCAAAATTTCTACCCATTTCCCTTTTGAGAATGATAAAAAGGAACTCATCAACGACGATGTCCGACGTTATCTTTGGTTCTTCCGATGTGAGGAGCCTCTCCGCAAATTCCGCAAACTCTCCGTTGGTTGTGTAATGGTAGAATACACTCGTATCTATATAAATCACTGCTCATACGCCTCTGTCCGGAGCTTTTTGAACTCCTCGTTCGTCCCTCCCTCGCCAAACATTCCTCTTTTAACATCCTTGGCGAGTTCTTTAATCTCCCGTCTAATCTCTTCGATTTCTATAAGCTCCTGAATCGTCTTTATGTCCAGGTTCCCCATGAGCTTTTTTAGGGTGGTGTTCTCCATGTGTTTCACCTGTCTTTTAGTTGGTTGTGGATTGATTTAAATGTTGTCTCTATCTCATTGGGTTTCGTCATATAACCCTAACCCTCACTTCCCTCACCTTCCCCCCTTCTGGGAGATACGCCCCGTAGTTCCCCTCATTGTCCACTATAAGCCATACAACCGGCCACAGCTCCATTCCCTTTAAATCCCTCCCGCTCGGCCTCGGCGGACACTTGAGATGGGAGTGGAATATTCCAACGACCTCAAGCCCCTTCTTTTCTGCCCCCTCTATCGCCTCGACCATCTCCACGGGCTCCATCTCGAAGGCAGCCGGGGAATTCAGCCTGTTGCCCACGAAGCGAACTTCCTCGACGGCTATGTTATCCCCCTCCCGCTTTCCGAAGAGGAAGCCGCAAACCTCCACCTCGCTTCTCCCAGCTACCTCCAGTATGGCCGAGAGGTGGGGGCGTTTAATCTTCAGCTCCATTCTGTTCACCGATGTAATTATATGTGCAGAAAAGCTTATAAGTTTAACATACAACCCATCCCCCGGCATCAATGTAGTATCACTTAAAGTGATATATGGAGGTGGAAAGAATGCTCGCGAGGATTGTGTATTTCCGCAGGGACACGGTTCCGGTAGAAGAGGTAATAGCGGCAAGCAGGTATGAGACCGCCCTGAACGTGGCAAAAAAGCACCTGAAGCGATGGGAAGCGGTCTCCTTCGAGATAGAGCTCATAGCATGAGTTCAAGCGCCCGGGCAAAGCGCTCCTCGAAGTCCGCGTCGTCGGCCGCGGGCCTCTCCTTCCCCAACGCTATTCTTTCGAGTGTTTTAACCGCGTTCTCCCACATCTCCTCAAAGGTGTCCCCCTTCTCCACGGCGTTCCTCAGCACGTGCCACCTCTCCCTCTCCCCGTCGTAAACGAGGATTCTGGGTATGAGCTCGATGTCCATGAAGGTGTTATCAAGTGAAAGTTCCACCCTGAAGGGGCCGACCTCGAGGAATCCCTCCTCCCTGAGTTTTTGCTTCCACTCCATAGGCATCAAAAAAGGTGGGGGTGGGGGGTTTATAGGGCTAACGCCTACTCCCTGCGTGGGGCGTAGCGGTCGTAGAGCCTCTTTGCGATGTAAACCATTGGAAGGAGGGGAAGGAGAACCACAACTGCCGCCACAGCCAGCTCGAGGAGCGCTATCACCACCCCAATCGCGGCGTAAATCCTCTCCCTGAAGTGGGTCTCGAGCTCAAAGGCGGGCCTCTCTTTGCTCTCTATCGTAACGTGGTAGGTTACGTAGTCCGTCACCTTCTCGTAGTAATCCTTCTGGAGGTAGAGGTAGTTGAGGCGCGAGTTGATAGATGATATCCTGTTCTCGAGCGCCATAAGTTCCTCCACGTCTTTCGCCATGTCGTAGAACTCCATGAGCTTCGCCTTCTCCGCCTCAAGGCTCTCTATCTCCGCCATGATCTGGTTGTACTGGCTCGTGACATCCTCCGTTTCCAGACGGAGGCTCTTAATGCGGTAGGCTTTTAGGAACTCCTCCATTCTAGCCTCATTTTCAGCGGTGTTCGGGACCCTGAAGGTGATGTAATAAACAACCCTCTCCTCGCTCCTTTCGAGATTCTCGCTCACCACGTAGCCGTTCAGCTCGGTCACCTTGCCCTTGAGCTTAGAAGCCAGCCCCACGGGGTCCTCGTACTGGACGGTGATGTAGTAGTCCTTCCTGAGCCGCTGGAGTGTTTCCCCCGTTGACGTGGGGACCGTTTGAGTTGAGGGTTCGACGGAGTAGTCCTCCATTCCCCCGCGGGATGCCGGGACGAAAACGGGCGTTGAGGAGGGAGCGTAGGCACCGCTTGAAGCGCCCCTGGTTCCGGAGGAACCCAGGAGGTAGAGGGCACCGCACAGCGCAATGAGGATTATAACAGCCACGACCAGTATGCTGCGCCTTCTCATCCAATCACCATTTAAAACTCTCCTCTAAAATATTTAAGGCGAGCGACGGCTTCAAGCGGGTTCGAAGTGAAAGAGGTGAAAAGGAGAATAAGAGTCAGCGCCTCCTCAGGAGAAGCGGAAGGAGGGCTAAGGCTGCAACAAACGTCGGTCCACAGGTGGGAGCTTCCACAGTCGTGGGGGACGTTTCGGTGTTTGAGGGGCTTGGGGTGGTTTTCACGGGGGTTTCCTTGGAAAGTACCACATCTCCCGGCGGGAGCGTGTAGCTTTCCGGGGTTGAGACGCACCTTACAAGCGAAGGATTTGAGCTCTCGTCGTAGGGCATCCACCTGTAAGTGCCGTTCTTGTCCTCGTACCAGCCTATGTGGGAGTTGTGGCCGGCCTTACCGCGCTCGACAACCTTAACTATCTCCTCCACGTCCTCCTCGGGTATGGAAACTATCCCGTTCTCGCGGAGCCACTCGAGCTCCTCCCTGAGGGCCGCCTTAAAGTCGAAGGTGTACTCGTCCACGACCCCGCTCGGAGCGTTCACCGTCTCGGATGTAAACGTGAGGTTCCCGCAGACGCCCAGCTCCCTCAGAGCAGCCTTTATCTCCTCCAGCTCCCCGGGTGAGGGCTTATCCTCGCCGTAAACGGCCGCGTAAACCTCCCCCTCCGGGAGTTTTATGACCTTCTCGGGGTCAACGCCGTGCCTCCGGAGGCACTCCTCAAAGCGCTCGTTTGGCTTCCACGTGCACACTCCATTGTAGCAGCCGCAGGTGGTCTCCTCAAAGCACGAGTACCACGGTTTATACACGCATACCGAGACAACCTCCTTCGCCGCCTCCCTAGTGGTGCAGATTTCCCCTGAGCAGCCGCCCGTGGCACAGTCCCTATCGGAGACGCACTCCTTCCCCTTTATGGGGCTGATGACGATGCGGATGTTTTTCTTTTCGAGCGTGAGGTTCTTCACCGCCCAGCCGGCTTTCCTCAGCTTTTCGAGGGTTTCGTTCTCGATTATTAAAGGTGCCCTGAGCTCGGCGTGAGCGTAGGTCGAGTTGAAGCTCTTTGGGGGTATCTCTATCCTTATGTGCAGTCCATCCTCCTCCCAGAGCATCACGGCTACCCTCTCATCGTAGTGGGAGCGGTAAACTATCCTCCCGTCGAGGAGGGAGACGTTCCCGGCATTCTGAAGGGGAGTTAGGTCGTAGGTTACCCCGGGCTTGTTGAGGTAGACTTCCACCGCAAGGTTGTCCATGGGGGAGAAACACGCGCTCGTCAGCGGAACCAGCATTAGAAGTATTATCGTCGCGATGGTCAATCCCTTCATGCCACCACCAGAGTAAGTTTGGCTTGGAGGTATATACGGCTAACGATGGCTTCAATCCAGTTTGGAGCGTTGCCTTCTTCTTTCGAAAGTCCCCCTTTATGGATGACGCAGGCGGGAAAGGTTATTAACACCAACGACCAAAATAATGTGGTGGGAACATGGACGCCCTCAGCGGATTCGCGGGCTCTATACTCTGGTGGCTGTTCTTCTTCTACCTGCTGATGGCCCCGCAACTGCAGTTCAGAGCCCTACAGGCCAGCAGGGCAAAGCTCCTAAGGGCACTCTCAAGAAAGAGGAACTCCACGGTTATAACGATGATACACCGCCAGGAGAGCATAGGACTCTTTGGAATACCCGTCTACAAGTTCATAAGCGTCGAGGACAGCGAGGATGTCCTGAGGGCAATAAGGATGGCACCGAAGGACAAACCAATAGACCTGATCATCCACACACCGGGGGGACTGGTTTTAGCGGCGACGCAGATAGCGAAGGCCCTAAGAGACCACCCGGCCGAGACAAGGGTTATAGTCCCCCACTACGCCATGAGCGGAGGCACTTTGATAGCGCTCGCTGCCGACAGGATAATTATGGACCCCCACGCGGTTTTGGGGCCGGTGGACCCGCAGCTCGGCCAGTACCCCGCACCGAGCATAGTGAGGGCCGTTGAAAAGAAGGGTGTCGAGAAGGTTGACGACCAAACGCTAATTTTGGCGGACGTGGCGGAGAAGGCCATCAAGCAGGTCAGGGACTTCCTCTTCGACATATTGAAGGACAAGTACGGAGAGGAAAAGGCGGCGGAACTGGCGGAGATGCTCACGGAGGGCCGGTGGACCCATGACTACCCGATAACGGTCGAGCACGCCAGGGAGCTGGGCCTCCACGTGGAGACGGACGTGCCGGAGGAAGTGTACGCCCTTATGGAGCTCTACAAGCAGCCCATGAAGCAGCGCGGAACGGTGGAGTTCATGCCCTACCCGGTGAAGCAGGAGGGCAGGCGCTGAACCCCAAAGTTTAATTTTCCCTTTTCCTATCCCCCATGGGTGGTGTCATGCTTGAAGAGAGCCTCAAACTGATAGAGGAGAACCTTCCTGAAACCCTCGAGGAGTTCAGGGCGATGGGCCTGGCCAAGGACGGGGTATACAAGCGGCTCGAGTTCGCGCTCCAGTGCCTCTTTGACGAGCTCTCCGAGAAGAGGAAGGAGCTATCGGACGAACCCGTTTTTGGATACGGAGATGTGATAGCGGAGCTCCACGAAAAGGGAGTTCTCGACGATGGGCTCAGGGAGAAGGCGGAGTTCCTGCGCCAGCTCAGGGAAATCCTAATTTACAACTACGACATTATAAACGACGAGATAGCCTTCAGGAACATGAGGGAGTACGTAGAGGCGATACGGGATGTCAAGAGGGCGCTCTAGCCTCACCCTTGTGCCCATAATTACTCAATTAGACAATTACATAATTGAAGAACTGTTTAAGAGGCTCGCCAGACGACTTGAGGGGCTCGGCATCAGGACGGTTGTGGGGGAGGCACTATCCCCTGCACTCTTCAGGGGGGCGTACAACCCAATCCACGGCCAGTACCTTGCCGGGGACATAATCAAAGCCCTCCCCGGGAACTTCACCCTTGGGATAACCGACGTGGACATATACGAGGAGGGCTTTAACTTCCTCTTCGGGCTCGCGGTTCCGAGGCTCGGGAGGGCGGTGGTTTCGCTCCACAGGCTCGACCCGCGCTTCTACGGGGAGAAATTTGATGAGAGCCTCTTCATGGAGCGCGCCCTGAAGGAGGCCCTCCACGAGTTCGGCCATCTAATGAGGCTCCCCCACTGTCCGGACTGGAACTGCCTGATGCACTTCTCGAACTCGATAATCGAGGTTGATATGAAGGGAGACCGCTTCTGTCAGAGATGCCTGAAAAGGTTAAAATACATGGCCGGACAGATGGTGGATGGGGAAGAAAATGATAGAAGTAGAGGTTAAGGGATACGCGAACGGTAGCGTCATGAAGGCGGTTAAGGAGAAATTCAATCTGATGCGCAGGGAGATGCACGAGGATACATACTACCAGCACCCCTGCAGGGACTTTGCCGAGACGGATGAAGCTCTGAGGATAAGGGTGAAGCGATTTAACGGCCACTTTGAGGCGTTTTTAACCTACAAAGGGCCCAAGATTGACGAAAGATCAAAAACGAGGCGTGAGATAGAGGTCACCATAGAGGACCCCGATAAGTATGAGGAACTCCTCAAAGCGCTCGGGTTCAGGGAGGTCACAACGGTCCGTAAGGTGAGGGAGAAGTACTTCGTCAGGAAGGGTGTTGTAGTGGCGCTCGACGAGGTTGAGGAACTGGGCACATTCATCGAGGCCGAGACCCTGGTTGAAGAAGGGCAGGACGTGGAGGGTGCCGTTAAAGAACTCGTTGAGCTCCTCAAGTCTCTCGGAGTGAAGAGGTTTGAGAGGCGCTCCTACCTAGAGCTCCTTCTGGGGCGCTAAAGCTCACCCTCGATTTCCCTCCTTATCCTTTCTATGAACTGGACGGTAAAGGCGTGCCTTTTCTCCGCGAGCCGTTTGGCGGTCTCCGTGTACATCAAATCTCTGAGCTTCAGTATCTTCTCATCGAAGTGCCTTAAGGAATCCTCGATGCTCCTCCCGTGCTCGCCGGAGTACATGAAAACCCTGGCTACTCCAACGGCCCCTATGGCGTCGAGCTTGTCGGCGTCGCTGAGTATCTTTGCCTCCAGCGTCTCCGGCTCCGGCCCGCGGGAAAAGCGGTGGGCCTCTATGGCGTGAGCGACGGAAGCAACCTTCTCCCCGGGGTAGCCCA
Source organism: Palaeococcus ferrophilus DSM 13482 (assembly GCF_000966265.1). Taxonomy (NCBI): domain Archaea; kingdom Methanobacteriati; phylum Methanobacteriota; class Thermococci; order Thermococcales; family Thermococcaceae; genus Palaeococcus; species Palaeococcus ferrophilus. The sequence continues at coordinate 22,659 of NZ_LANF01000006.1, forward strand.
TGCTCCTGAGGTAGCGCCTCGCTATCCGCGCACTCTCGAGGGCGTGGTCTTCAACCTTCCCCGAATCCTCAAGGGGTCTCGCTATGTCGTGGAGGAGGGCAGCTAGAGCAAGAACCTCGAGATCGGCCCCTTCCTCCCTCCCTATGTGGAGGCATAGGTTGAATACCCTCTCCACGTGGCTGAAGCCGTGCGTACCCTCCCTGTCAAAGAAACTTTTGGCGAACTCTCTCGTGCGCTCTATCAGTTTGATTGAAGCTGGACTTGTTATGAACTCCTCCACTTTCATGGAACCACCTACGGCGAGATTTTCTCTATGACGATTTCCCTGAGCAGCTCCAGGAAGCGCTCGTGGACGTCAACGCTTATCCCGTCCACACTCATCGCGACCTTCTTTACAACACCGTCTATGATTCCGGCCTCGACGAGGGCTTTTAAGTTTTCCCTCTCGTCCCACCCTTTGAGCAGGTTCTTCCCGAAGGCCAGCGAGGCCTGGGCGAGGAGCCCATATGCCCCCCAGTTGGAGACGGCCGAGAGGACGAGGTGCTTTGCCCCAACGGTGCTCGCTATCCTCTTCCCGAGGGGGATGTACTCCTCGACGAGGGGCTTTACGTTGCCCATGCCTATCTCGTTCCCGCCGTCACCTATCCCTATGGTGGGGGTTCCTCTCTCGAGGGCGTCAATGAAGAGGCCGTCGTAGGGCTTCGCCTTCACCTCGAGGCCGCTCATGGAGTAGTAGCGCCAGTCCTCTGCCCTTCCCGGGGTTTCAACGCTTATGAGGAGGGTGTAGCGTTCGAGGAGGGGCTCCCTCGTGAACTTAACCCCCATCCCCTTTAAGGCCTCCTCCACCTCCGGGTAGGTGAGTATCTCCGCCTTTCCTCCCAGCTCCTCGATCCCAAGGTAAAGAGCCAGTGCCCCGAGCGGTCCGTCCGTCTCGGGGATGTCGAGGGGGGGTATGGGAAAACCCGTCACGATAAGGGTTCTGTCCGCGTTCTCCAAAAGTTCCTGGGCGGCCCTCCCAAGGAAAGCCGGGTTCTCAAGGCGATAGCGGAGGTAGAGCTCCCTAACCCCCCGCCCGCCAACGTCCGTATTTATCAGATGGGCTATCATAATCACTTCCTCCTGAACACCGCGAGATAGGAATACTCCTTGGTCTCGACTTCCTGCACCTTGGTGAAATAAAGCTTGCAAAGGAGGTCTATGGCGGTTCTGCCCCAGATGTTGAAGCGCACCTCGAAACTGCCCTCAGGGCTCTCGAAAACGGCGGTGAAGTAGCGTTCGTCCTTATCCTTGCGGATGCGGCTTACCCAGTAGCCGTCCGCTATGACCTCGCTCCTCTCCAGGAGGGGCAGTATCTCGCGCATGTCGTTGTACTGGATGACGAAGAGGCCCCCGGGTCTGAGAACGCGCCTCACCTCCTTGAACACCTGGTTGAGCTCGGAAGGGGTGAAGTGGACGACGCTGTTGCCCACGAACACCACGTAGTCAAAGCTCTCGTCCTCGAAGGGCAGGTTCCGGGCATCACCCCTCACGAACTCCACCTTAGAACCCCTCTCCTTGGCGTAGGCCCTGGCCCTCTCGAGGAGGAAGTCGCTGATATCGAGGCCGACGACCTCATGTCCCATATCCTCAAGAAGGAAGGAGAATCCGCCAACCCCACAGGCAAGGTCCAAAACCTTCCCTCTGCTGGAGAGGATGCTCGTGAGGTAAGGTTTAAGCTCCCGCAGCCTCCTCTGATACTCGGGGGAGTCAATATCGTTGTAGGCCTTTGAGAAGAAGTAGTACCTGTCCTCCATGTCCCCACCCGCTTAATCTCCGATGAACTCCCTAAAAAGCCTTCCTTCCCAAAGCCTTTTAAGAACCTCCCCGGAGTTTCCATAGGTGAAGGAAAGATGCCCATTATGGGAATAAACATAACGAAATTGAGCATAGAAAAGGGGAACCCCCCGGTACCGCAGGTCGAGGTTGACCTCACGCCCAAGGTTAATGGAATAAGGCTCGGGGAGATGAGGACTCCAACGGGCAAGATCAACGGTATAGAGGTTCTCTTTGAGTACGGCGTCACCTACAAGCCCGACGTTGCAAAGGCCAGCATCGAGGGAGTTGTCTTCTACCTCCCGAGGAACAGGGACGATGTTGACAGGATACTGGACGAGTGGGAGAACGAGAAGAAGCTCGACCCCAACATGTTCGCAGAGGTTGTAAACGCCGTCACCATGGAGGCCATGCCGCTCCTCATGCTCCTCTCAAAGGAGCTCCGCCTGCCCTACCCGATACCAGTCCCGAGGGTCAACGTTACGGCGAAGGGCTGAACGCCCTCATACTTTTCTTCTGGATATGGTTAAATAGTTTGAGAGCGATACACCTAGGGGTGATACCGTGTACCACATCACCGATGAAGAAGGGGAGTTCCTCGTGAGGCTGGCTAGGAAGGCCATAGAGGAGTACCTCCGGACGGGGAGGGAGATCGAGCCACCTGAGGACACCCCTGAGAAGCTCTGGGAAAAGATGGGTGTCTTCGTTACGCTCAACCGTCACAAAACTCCCCCCCAGAGCGCTCTTAGGGGCTGCATAGGCTACCCCTTACCATACCTCCCCCTCGTGAAGGCCACGATAAGGGCGGCGATAGCGGCCGCGGTTGAGGATCCGCGCTTTCCACCCGTTGAAGCCGAAGAGCTGGACGGCCTCCTCATAGAAGTGAGCGTTCTAACGCCCCCGGAGCTCATAGAGGGGCCCCCAATCGAGCGTCCGAAGAAGATAAAAATCGGGAGGGACGGCCTTATAGTGGAGAGGGGCCCTTACAGCGGACTGCTCCTCCCGCAGGTGCCCGTGGAGTGGGGATGGGACGAGGAGGAGTTTTTGGCCGAGACGTGCTGGAAGGCGGGCCTCCCTCCAGACTGCTGGCTGGATGAGGAGAGCAGGTTCTACCGCTTCACCGCGGAGATATTTGAGGAAGAAAAGCCGAAGGGGCCGGTAAAACGGAAGCCGCTCACTCCTCCTCGTAGGGGGCGGTGATGACCTTCCGTATCTCCCTCGCCTTCTTTTCCCCTATGCCCTCCACCTCCATGAGCTCCTCCTCCGTTGCGGTGAAGACCCTCTCCACGCTGCCGAAGTGCTTGAGGAGACGCTTGGCCAGGGTTGCGGAGACGTTGGGTAAACCCTCAACTATCAACCTCTGCCTCCCCGCCAATGTTAAGGCCTTCTTCTCGCCCCTGAGTGAGACCTCCCTTCTCTTCTCCTCCTGCTCGCGCCTGGCTATGAGGTGTATGAAGCTCGCCGTCTCCTTCGCGTCCCTTGAGAAGAGTATGGGCACGCCCCAGTCCACGGCGAGGGCAGCTAGGGCACCCCTTATGGCGTTGGGATGGACGTTTCTCACCCCATAGAGCTCGCCCTCCACTATCACGACCGCCCTCGGGTAGGCCTCCCTCAGACGGCCCATCTGCTCGAAGAGCCTCCCGTCAATGATGGACTGAATAAAATCGTTCCCGCTCTTCCTCTCTATGGCAACGTCATCAGCAACGACGTAGTCCCCAACGTCGAGCGTTTTGACCACCACTTCCGCCCCCAGCTCCTTCAGGAACTTGGGGACGCCGCTCTTCAGCTCCCTGCTGTCAACGTAAACGGTAACCCCCCTCTTATCCGGCTTCTCGAACACCGGGGCCTCTTTCGGCTCCTCCTTTGGAGCCTCCTTCGGCTTAACAAAGCTCGTGAGGGAAGCCTGCTTCTCCCTTTTCACCATCTCACTCACCCTCTTAAGGGCCTCAAACATTCCCTCCTCCTTTCTCCGGGAGCTCCAGTAGTAGGCCTCGTCCCTCGTTCCCCTCGCCATGAGCACGACCACGCGTCCGGGTCTGTGCCTTCCCGTCCTTCCCCTCCTCTGTATGCTCCTTATGGCCGAGGGAACAGGCTCATAGAAAACCACGAGGTCAACCTCCGGAACGTCAAGGCCTTCCTCCCCAACGCTCGTGGCAACGAGCACGGGAAAAGCGCCGGCCGAGAAGAGCTCGAGTATCTCCTTCTGCTTTTTCTGGTTCATCCCCTTGTCCTTTCCCCTGCTGGCCTGCCCAACGAAGCGGACGGCTTTTATCCCCATCGCGTTGAGCTCCGTGGCGAGCCTCTTCGAGGTCTCGCGGTAGTTGGTGAAGACTATCACCTTGGCGTTCTCCTTCGCCTCAAGCTGGGCCCTCACGAGTTCAAAGAGCTTCTCCATCTTTGGGTGGTCAAGTCCTAGCTCGCTCGCCTGAACCACGAGGGCAAGGGCCTTCCTCATACGGGTGTCTTCCATTAGAATACGGGCCGACTTGGTGCGCCCCTTCTTCCCCTCCTCGATGAGCTTCTTTAGGTAGGCTCTGAGCGCGGAGAGCCCCTGGGTTTCGAGGAGCTCAATCGCGTGGTAGAGCTTCATGGCCATGGCCTGATAAATTCTGAGACGCGCGAGGGAGTAGTTTCCGGAGGCGAGCTCCCTGTTCAGCCTGCTCCCCACCTCGAGGATAACCTTCTTCGGGACGTCGGGAGAGTACGACTCTATCATCCCGGCCTCCTTCAGGGGTTTGAGGGAGTCCTTTAAGAGCTCGCGCAGGAGCTTCCTCACGTCCTTGTAGAGGTCGGGCAGCTCAACCTTGACCCACTCCACCTTAACCCCCTGAACGTAGGGTCTCACATCGGGAGACCTCTCCGTCCTCACCTCCACGTGCTCAATCCCGAGGTTTTTCAATATCTCGCGTATCTTCTCCTCCGTGCCTCCCGGAGAGGCCGTGAGGCCAAGAACAAGGGGGTTTCTGGCGCTCCGCAGGTACTCCTTCGCTATGTACACGTAGGCGTAGTTCCCGACGGCCCTGTGCGCCTCATCGAAAACGAGAAGCGATACCTCCCCGAGGTCTATCCTCCCGGTTACAAGGTCGTTCTCCACCGTCTGGGGCGTGGCGGTTATTATCTTGCTCCTCCTCCATACCTCCCTTCTCTTCTCGGGGGAAAGTTCGCCCGTGAGGGTGTTTATCGCCTCCTCCGGGAGGTTGAAGAGCCTCAAAAAGCTCTCCCTGTGCTGAAGGGCCAGGGGCTTCGTCGGGGCGAGCATGAGAACCTTCCCGCCGTACTTCGAGAGGCGGTAGTCGGCTATAAGCATCGCTATAAGCGTCTTGCCTAACCCGGTGGGCAGGACCACCAGGCAGTTCCGCTCCTTGCATCGGGCGTATATAACCTCCTGATATACGCGGGGCTGGATGAGCTCTCTTCGCAGGTACATCACCTCAATTAGTGCACCACGGTTTATAAACGCGCCGCCGGAAAAACCTTAAATAGGGAATAACTCAAACCAATCACGGTGAGTAATATGAGGAACAACACATGGAAGTTAGTGACTATTGCGGGCCTCCTCATAATCGCGCTCATCGCCTACGGCCACTCGGGAGGGAGGGAAAGCTGCGAGAAAGCTTACCCTTCGGTTTACTACAACTTCACCCCTCCATCGCCCGGGGAGGTGGAGGCCCTCCTTCCGAGCTCTGCAAACCTGGAAGAGCTCGGTGATGCCATGGTGAGTGCATTCAACGAAACCCACAACCCGAACTACGTCATCTCTCTCGCCAACCTCTCCATGAAGGAGGGCATCGCCTCAAACTTCTCGGGGGCGTTCACTTACCTCGTTGAGAACGGGAGCTATTCTGCAAGCCTCGGTACTCCTAACTTCATCCCGCCCCACTTTGAGATGATATCCTACCCGAAGGTGGCGGAGTTCGAGGCGTTTCATGCATACACGCTCCTCGAGAGGGGGGACGAAAAGCTCCTGGTGGTATTCTACATCCTGAACTCCGGAGCGAGAGCGGAGTTTACGGTCATCTACCCCCACAACTGGAGCCTTGAAAAATCATCAACCCCACCAACATGGCGCTGTGGCCCGAGGATAGCGGAGGACGGGGAGAACGTCCTCTCCTGTGAGGCGAATGAAAACATTAACGCCACACCAATGGCCTATAGTGAGCGTGAGTCGTTGGGGTTCCTTCCGGAGGGAAAAGTGGGCGCCTTCTACGTCCTCCTTCGCGGAGATGAGGGGAAGGTGGAGCTCAGGTTCGAGCCCATCCAGTGAACACCAAAACTTTCTAAAACCCCTTTTCCCATCTTCATTCAGGTGAAAGAATGCCCGGAGGAATGGGACCCGGATGGAGGCGGGGAAGAAGGAGAAAGAGGCGGAGGATAGGCTTCATCCCGCAGGTCAGGCACTTCTATCCCGCTGGACCCCCCTTGAGCCCTCCCAAGCCGCCGATATTCATGAGCTATGAGGAGTTCGAGGCCTTGAGGCTCGTTGACCACGAGGGGCTCACCCAGGAGGAGGCGGGTAGAAAGATGGGTGTCTCAAGGGGCACCGTGTGGCGCGCCCTCACTTCCGCCCGCAGGAAGGTCGCCCTCATGATAGTGGAGGGCAGGGAACTGATAATCCTGCCTCAGGGGAACGAGGTGCCGAAGGATGCCGAAGACTGAACCCTTCGAAAACTTCAGGGAGCGCTACGAGGAGTGGTTCGAGAGGCACCGCTACGCCTACCTCTCGGAACTTGAGGCCGTTAAGATGCTCCTCCCCAGGGAAGGAATAGGGGCTGAGATAGGCGTTGGGACGGGTCGCTTTGCCGCGCCCCTTGGCGTAAAACTCGGTGTCGAACCCTCACGGAGTATGGCGGATCTCGCGAGACTAAGGGGTGTGGAGGTCATTGAGGGGACTGCCGAGGACTTACCCTTTGAGGACGAGAGCCTTGACTACCTCCTCATGGTCACAACGATTTGCTTCGTTGACGACCCCGAGAAAGCTTTGAAGGAGGCCTACCGCGTCCTGAAACCCGGGGGAGCGATTGTAATCGGCTTCGTTGACAGGGAGAGCCCCATAGGAAGGGAGTACGAACGCAACAAGGAGAGGAGTGTTTTCTATCGCGAGGCGAAGTTCTTCTCGACCGCGGAGGTCGTGGAACTCCTGAAGAAAGCGGGCTTTAGGGAGTTTGAGTTCGTCCAGACGCTCTTCCATCCCCTAGAAGAGGTTAAGGAGATTGAACCCGTTAAGAAGGGCTACGGAGAGGGAAGCTTCGTGGTAATAAAGGCAGTCAAATGAAAAAGGAAATCAGCCGATTATCTCCTCTTTTATCCTCTCGGCTATCCCCCTTATCGCGAGGGAAGCCTTTGAGTCGGGGAACGCTTCCACCACCGGCCTGAGCACCACCATGCTCCTTGGAATGGCCCTATCGTAGGGCACTTCTCCAAGTATGGGGATGCCCTCGCTCTCGGCCCACTCCCTGAGGGCGGTAAAGCCGGGGTTGATGTCGGCCTTGTTGATTATGAGGTAGGCCGGTTCCCTGAAGTGCTGAACGACCTTGTAGGCCCTCTGGACGTCGCTGAGTGAAGCTGGCGTCGGCTCGGCTATGAGTATGGCAACGTCCGCTCCTCCAAGGCTCGCTATCACCTGGCAGCCTATACCAGCGGCGCTGTCAACTATCATGTGCTCGAGGTTGAGCTCCTTCATCAGCTTCGCGGCCCATTCCTTCTCTTCAGTTACCAGCTTTCCGCTCTCGGGCCTTCCAACGTCGAGCTGGGCCGAGATGATGGGGAAGCCGTACTTGGTGGTCGCCTTCCTGACAACGCCGGAGCGGACCTCCTCGAGGCTTATGGTTCCCGCCACCGGGCACACCAGACCGCAGACGTTGCAGCCCTCGCACGTCAGCTCGTTCACGACGTAGTTGCCCTCCTCGTCGAGGTAAATACAATCGTAGGGGCAGCGCTCCATACATATGCCGCACCTTATGCAGCTCTCGGTGTTTATGCGCGCGACCTTTGCACCCACATGCTCCCTCTCCTCCTCCCACTCCCTGACGCCGAGGAGGAGGCCGAGGTTTGGCGCCTCAGCGTCGGCATCAACCGCCACAAACGAGTACTCGTCCTTGAGGAAGTAGAGGAGCGAGGCTGTGATGGTGCTCTTTCCAACACCGCCCTTGCCGCTCGCTATCGCTATCTGCATCACTCACCACCTCCGAGGAATTCGAGAACCCTCTTGGCAAGGCCTTTGAATATCTCCGCTTCGGGGTACTCGATCAGGACTATCGGCTTCCCCTCAACGTAGCTCCTCACGATGTTCTCGCTGTAGGGTATCTCCGCAACCACCTCGGCCCCGTACTTCCGGGCGAGCCCGTAGACCTTCTCCTTCTCGCCGAGGTCTGCCCTGTTCACCACGACCCACGTTGGAATACCCATAAGCCTCCCAAGCTCGAGGATGAGTTCCGTGTCGTGGATTCCGAGGGGGGTTGGCTCGGTAACCGCTATGAGGAGCTTTGAACCCTCGATAGCCTTGGAAACTGTATTGCCGGTTCCGGCCGCCGTATCCACCATCAGGAGCCCCTCCCTCACCTCAAGCGCCTTCTTCTTTGCCGCAACTACGAGGGGCATTGACCTCTCTTCGCCCTCCCTCAGTTTGCCCGTGACGAGGGTGAAGCCGTAGGGGGTTTCCGTAACGTAGGTGTGCCCTATGAGCCTCTCCCCCGGGAGTATGGCCCCCAGGACGGGACAGACGATTTCACATGCCCGGCAGCCGGAGCAGAGCGTCGGCATGAGGAAAGGCGTTCCATCGCGCATGGTTATGATGGCGTGCTCCTCGCAGACCTCCGCACACTTCCGGCATTTTGTACACTTCGAGTAATCGAAGCGCGGCATGAACTGCATAACAGCCCTCTCGTTTTTGAGCTCCACCCCCAGGAGAAGGTGGTCGTTCGGAGCCTCAACATCGAGGTCGGCAAAAGTAAGCTCCGTTCCGAGCTTTTTGAGTGCTACAGCAAGGTTTACAGCCACTGTAGACTTTCCAGTACCCCCTTTTCCACCGCTCACGGCTATCTGCAAGCTCTCACCTCCGGAATTAGGGCAACCTAAAAGCTTTTAAACTTTGTGCATAAGCTCAAAACGGTGGTGCTCATGGCGGAAAAGAGATGCCTCAAGGTTGCCTTTGGAATGGAAGATGACGAACACCTTATAGACGCTCACTACGGCGACTCGGAGTTCTTCGCGATCTACGAGGTCTGCGAGGACGGGAGCGTAAAGCTCCTCGAAAAGAGGCACAATAAGGCCAGGGACTTTGAGGAGGAAGAGGACGAGGGGCACGGAGACCCGAGGAAATTCAAGGCCGTTGTGGGCCAGCTCCTCGACGTTGATGTTTTAGCGGCCTTTAGAATGGGACCGAACTTTTTGAGAATCCGTGACAAGACCAACAAGGTAGCCTTTTTCACGAGGACGAGGGATCTGAGCGTGGCCCTCCAGAGGGTCGTGGAGAACTTCGACGACCTCTGGGAGCAGGTGGGGGCAAAGAAGGCGGAGAAGCCCCCGATAGAGGAGTGAGCCTTCACTCCCCCCTTCTCCCACGGGAACAACCAGAGGGTTTCTCCATGGGGTTCCCGGGCATCGTGCCGAAGGTGGCGGCCCTCTCCGCACCGTACGCGTTTCTCGCCCTCCATCCCCCTAGCAGTCTAGCACAGATACCCTCCAGTTCACCGGGAGTTCAAGTTGTGCACCATAACGGTGGATAGCTTAAAATACCCCGCCTCCAAATTGCATGGGGATAGACATGAACGGAGAGAAGAGTTATACAAATATGTGCTATCGCCCGGTTGGAGTCATTCACAGCCCTTTCAAGGAGCCCAAAGACGTCCCAATACAGGCTTCCGCGGCAAGGGGGGTTAAAGGAACCGTTGATGTACTTTCTGAGTTCGAGGAGGGCCTAAAGGATATCGAGGGCTTCTCACACGTGATTTTGATCTACCACTTCCACAGGGCGAAGTTCAGAAGTCTTTTAGTGAGGCCATACATGGACGAGAACTACCACGGAGTATTCGCCACGAGGGCACCGGCGCGGCCGAACCCAATCGGCATCTCAATAGTGAGACTCGTTGAGAGGCGCGGAAACGTCCTGATAGTTGAGGACGTTGATGTCCTAGATGGAACTCCCCTCCTGGACATAAAGCCCTATGTGCCAGAGTTCGACTACAGGGAAGGAGTGAGAGCCGGCTGGCTTGAAGAAAACGTCCACAAGCTCCCAGAGGCAAAAGACGATGGAAGGTTCGCAAGTGGTTAGCGAACCTCCACCACGTACTTCCTGTTGCCCTCCTCAAACCCCCTGAAGGAGCCGAGCTTAAGGCCGAGGAGGGCCCTTTTAAGGTTCACCACGTTCATCGCCGCGAGGTGGGTAATTCCCGTCCCTTTGACGAGCTCCGGATGGAGCTGGGCTGTTGGGCCGGTCAGAACTATCAGTTCCGCATTTTTCGCCCTGTCGAGGATCATCTCAAGGGTCCCGTTTACGAGCGCTGAGCCGCTGGCGATTACCGCTTCAGCCCCCGGGAGAAGAATGTACTCTAAAGCGTCGCTGAGAGTCTCTCTATCCCAGAGCTTCGGGTTCCTCTCGAAGACGAGGGTTTTAATTCCCTTCTCGCGGAGAGCCCTGACCACCGGCGGCATGTTGCCTATCATGGCCACTCTGCCCGCGTCTTCTGGGAGGAGCTCAAGGACGTCAACCCACTCCGCGCCGCTCAGGTCGATGTGGTACTGTGAGACCGCGTTTATCGCCGCTATCCCGAGGGTTCGCTCGATGACGTTCAGGCTGTCGGCCTTTTCGATGAAGGCCTCAATGGATGGCTCGTCTATCGAGTTCCTGTACCTCTGAATCTCCTCAGGAAGAGTCATGGCGACGCCCAGGGCCTTTCCATCTGGCCCTTCCGCCAATATCCAGGTGTAGGGCAACCCAAAGCCGAAATCGAGCAGTTTAAGCCCGTCTGAGAGCTCAAGAGCCTTTCTTTTGATTTCGCTCAAAAGCAATTTTCACCACCTCCCCCTCTTCGAACGTGCCCACCAGTTTGATCAGCGGGTTGTTGCAGTAAGCCCCAATTCCCCTTATCTCCCTTCCATCAGCCAGCACCTTAAAGTTTGTCTCAAAAATCGAAACGCCGTTTGAGAGCCTATCCACCACGGGGAGCTCCAGCCCAAAAATGCTCACCTTCCCAGTCTTCCCGAAGAGGGCGCCATAGCGGTAGTGCGGGAGGCCACCTTCCAGTGGAGTACCCCTTGAGAGCAGGGGCGTGAGGGAGGGTTCGCCCCTCTTCACCGGACGTGCCCAGCAGTAGTGCCCATGACACTCAACGACCTCAAACTCATCCCCTTTAGCACTCAGCACCAGTGGGTGGATGAGCGAGCGTAGGGAGAAGGCACCGCGGGCCCTGAAGGCATCTTCACAAGGCCTTAGCTCAAAGTGGGCATGTCTGTTGCTCCATGGGCTGAAGAATCCGGAAGCTACCATCTCCCCAATGGGGTCACCGAGGGTCAGACGTTCACCCTTTCTAACGGCAGGTCTCACATGAAGCACCTTCAGACAGACCCCATTGGCCCGTATAACCGTTAGATAGTCCTCCCTCACCGGAATATAAGAGGGCGTTCTAACCTTTCGGGTGTCCACCACGATGCCCCCTTCGAGAGGGTAGAGTGCCTCCTCAGGGAAGTAAACGTCAAGGGCCGTACCGAGCCTGTGGGCAGGATACGGACTGTTGTAAAAGCTCCACCACGAGTTTTCAGGCACTTCAAAGGAGAGCTCCCCCAAGACGGCTATCCTCATACGGTCACCGTCCCCATGTCGCTGAACACGTATATGAACCTTCCGAGGAAACCCTTATACACCTTTAGGGCAACCTAACTCCGGTGGTGGTATGATAGCCTTCGGACCGGTCCCTTCAAGGAGGCTCGGCAGGAGCCTCGGTGTGAACAACATCCCCGATAAGGTGTGCTCATTCGCCTGCGTTTACTGCCAGATAGGGAAGACCCTGAGGATGGAACTTGAGAGGAGGCCCTTCTACGAGCCAGAACTAATCTTCCAGGAGGTTAAGGAGAAAGTAGAAGAAGCGCTCGCGAGGAACGAGCGGATAGACTACATCACATTCGTCCCCGATGGAGAGCCGACTCTCGACATCAACCTCGGAAGGGAAGTTGAACTCTTGAAGACATTTGGAATTCCCCTCGCGATTCTCACGAACTCCTCGCTCATCTGGAGGGAGGACGTCAGGGAGGATCTCCTAAAGTTCGACTTCGTCTCGCTGAAGGTCGATGCCGTCAGCGAGCCGCTCTGGAGGAGAATAAACAGGCCCCACAAGAGCCTGAGTCTTGAGAAGATCCTCGAGAGCATGCTGGAGTTCAGGAAGGACTTTAGGGGAAAGGTCGTCACCGAGACGATGCTGGTAGATGAAATAGACTACGGAGACGAGTTTGAGAAGATAGCCGAGTTTCTGAAGGAGCTGAAACCGGATAAAGCGTACATAGCGATCCCCACGAGGCCGCCGGCAGAGCCGTGGGTAAAACCGGCTAAGGAAGAAGTAATCCACCGCGCTTACCAGATCTTCAGCGAGATTCTGGGAGAAGAACGGGTTGAGTACCTCATAGGCTACGAGGGGAACGCTTTCGCCTTCACAGGCAACGTTGAGGAGGATCTGCTGAGCATAACCGCGGTTCACCCAATGCGCGAGGAAGCCGTTAGGGAGTTCCTGGAGAAGGCGAACGCCGACTGGAGCGTCGTTGAGAAGCTCCTGAAAGAAGGAACGCTGATAGAGCTCGAATACAACGGAAGGAAGTTCTACATGAGGAAGCTGAAGAGCAGGGAGTAATCCCCCTATTTTTTGCCAAAGCGTTAGGGCGATACTGTCGGGATAAGCGTTGGGGTTCTGTACACAGGATATTTTGCATCTTACTTGCAATACTCGAGGACAGCGGGATTCTGGCAAGGTTTGTGGTGGTCCTCGACAAATTGATGGGCAAAATCGGCCTCTCGAGAAGGGTGAAGCCAGAATCAAGCAGTTCGAGACCATCGACAAGGGAAAGTGCCGTCCTCCTAACTTCTCCAAGCAGCATTCAAACTACCATGGGAATACGCTCTCCCCACTTAAGCATGCATCGATTCCGGGTACTTAACAGGCATCAAGGAACACCGAAGCAGAGAACAGATAAAAATAGAAAAGGGTCATTCCATGGCCTTCATTATCTCGTCGACGTTCTCGGGGGTTTTGGTGATAAGGCTGACCACTATAGTGGCCAGGAGGGCAAACGTAAATGCAGGGACTAGCTCGTAGATACCGGTACTGGCCTTGAGGTAGAGCTTCCAAATTATCGTGGTCAGGGTTCCGACGACCATTCCCGCAACGACACCCCACTTGGTCGTCCTCTTCCAGTAGAGTGAAAGCAGCAACGTCGGACCTATCGAGGCTCCAAGGCCGCCCCAGGCGAAGAGCACGAACCAGAATATAATGTCCTTAGCGAAGTAGGCGAGAATTGCCGCGAGAATGCCAATGACGAAGACAGTAATCCTACTTATCTTGAGAGCAACTTCCTCGGTGAGTGGCTCACCCTTCCTGAGGACCTCCTGGTAGAAGTCCTTAACGATGGTCGAGGAAACTACGAGGAGCTGGGAGTCCGCCGTCGAGAGTATTGCCGCGAAGATTCCTCCCATGAGGATTCCGTAGAGTACCGGCCCGAAGAACTGGGCGCTTAGGAGCGGGTACACCATCTCAGTACTCTCGTTAGGCAGCATGCTGACATCAGGGTAGAGGGCCCTTCCTGCGAGGCCTATGAAGACGGCGCCCCAGGCCATGACGACGTTCCAGAAGGTTCCTATAACTGTTGACTGCCTTAGCCTGTCCGGGTCGTCAATGGACATGTAACGGACGAGTATGTGCGGTTGACCCGGGGAACCAAGGCCTATTCCGAGGAATCCTATAACAACGCCTGCACCGAATGCCCACGGGTCTACCAGTTTGGGGTCAAGTGCCTTGAGTGTGTCGAGAACCATACCAAGGCCACCGGCATGGGCCACCGCAACCACCGGGAGTACCGTAAGGCCGATTATCATTATGACAGCCCTGATAACGTCGTTGTACGCAACTGCCACGAAACCACCTAGCACCATGTAGATGACGATCATGAAGACCGATATCAGGAGACCCCAGAAAAGGCTGATTCCCAGTGAAGCGCTAAGGGTTTTAGCACCTGCGTTGAACTGTGCACCGACGTACGAGGTCAGGAATATGACTATGATTATTGAGACCACCAGCCTCACTATCTTAGCCGTGTCCCTGAACCTAGCCTCAAAGTAGTCTGGAACCGTTATCGCGTCAAACTTCTCGGAGAAGCGCCTCAATCGCATTCCCATGTAGACGAACTGGAGCATCTCAACTGTGATATATCCTGCGGCTGCCCAGACAGCAGCAGTGCCCATCTTGTAAGCCATTCCACTGAGACCCAGAACGAGCCAGCTTGACCTTCCCGATGAAACGGCCGAAAGGGCAACGGTAATCTTATCCATGGCCCTGCCGCCAACGAAGAAGTCCTCCTCGGTCTTAGTCCTTTTCATGGCATAAAACCCAACAAATATTGGCAGCAGTAGAGTGAACAAGAAAGCAATCATGGCCGCGGGCTCTTTGAGCAGTTCGTAGGCGTTGCTCATGCCCTCACCTCCTTCGGGGCGGTGGCATAGTACACAACCACTGAGGCCAGCACTATAAGGGCCGGCAGAACCAACAGTACGAACTTTGCCCATCCGTACATATCTCCACCTCCCTCAGAGTTCAAACAAGCTAGCAAATAATGTCAAATAGGAGACGATTAGTATATTTTGGATGAACCTATATAAACATTATGGCTCATTTAGATGCATTAATGTCTATTATTGTAAGAAAAAATAAAGCAATTTCCAGATTGTTTTTGGAAAACAACGGTAGTTAGTATTCGATTAGCCTTATCTATCCCTAATTGTATCCACGATTTTCAAACAAAGGCGGGAAAAATTCGTAAGATGGCCCAATAATCCAGAACCACACCAAACGAATATCGTTTGTTTCAGTTCGGAGATCGGATGTAGCGGAGTAGGAATATTTATCCAGCTGGTAGTTTGTTAGGGCAACCGAAAACTTTATATGTTGTGCATATGCACAAAATAATAGAAGGAGGTGATGGTATGAGGATTGCGGTACCTACCAACGGTGGAGGACTCAACGACACCGTTGCACCCGTGTTCGCGAGGGCACCTGCCTTTTACATAGCGGACGTTGACGAGAACGGAAACGTCACCAACGAGAAGGTCATCCAGAATGGTGCAGCCATGGCCGGAGGAGGAGCCGGCCCGATGGCGGTGCAGACGCTCATCAACGAGGGCGTCGAGGCAATAATAGCCCCACAGGTCGGCCCGAACGCCCTAGGCGCTATCCAGGCCGCGGGCATCAGGCTCTATCAGGTCACCCCAGGAACCCCTGTTGAGGAGGCCATAAAGGCGGTGGCCGGGGGAAGTGTGGGACAGTTCAGCGTTCCAGCACCGCCGACCCCAACGGCTCCGCAGAGCCCCGTGCCAGCCTACGGGCCCTATCCTGCCGCTCCAGCGTACCCGCCGTACCCCGCCTACGGCTACGGCCCCGGATACGGATGGGGCAGAGGCGGCTGGGGAAGAGGACGCGGTTTCGGCAGAGGACGGGGCAGAGGCGGAAGAGGCTGGGGAGCCCAGCTTGGCTACTGCCCCTGGACCGGCCGGCCGAGCAGGAGGACGTGGCTCGCCAGGTTCTTCGGCTGGTGATGGGGGCATCTTTTAGTCTCGTTTATTGGGTTTGAAGCACGGAACCTAGAACCGCAGGAGGAAAACATATGCCACGCGGGTTTGGCAGGGGATACAGAAGGTACGGTCTCTTCCCTTTCAGGGGCGTCTACGGCCTTATAGACCTGCTGTTCCTCATCGGGATCCTGTACTTCCTCGTTAAGCTCTTTATCGTTGCGGCGCCCTATGCGGCCGGCCTGCTGGTGCTCCTCCTCCTGAGGGAGTTTCTCCGGCCCCGGCCCTTTTAAGAGCCCTATTTTTAAGCTTATGCTAATTGGGTTACACTTTTAAGTTCCGAAACATATTCATTCCGGAGATAGCTCGATGACCCAAGAGCGGAGGTATTTCTTCTGGTTCCTTCTCGCTTCCCTCTCGGCGCTCTTCGGCGAGGTTAGCATAGGGGCCACGCTTTACCCCTTCTTCTCTCCGTGGGGAATCCTCGTTATTCTCCCCCTCTACGGCCTTCACACCCTTGTCCTGGCTTCGGTGGTTTACCGCTTTGGGAGGCCGCGCTTCGAGACGCTCTACCTTGCCGGTGTTATCTTTGGCCTTTATGAAGCGTACATCACGAAGATAATCTGGAACCCCTCGTGGGAGTCCCCTGTGCAGGTTGGCGGGATAAGCGTCTTCGAGTTCCTTGTCGTGGTGCTCTTCTGGCATCCGTTCATGTCCTTCATGA
The DNA here is from genome assembly GCF_000966265.1 of Palaeococcus ferrophilus DSM 13482. NCBI lineage: Archaea > Methanobacteriati > Methanobacteriota > Thermococci > Thermococcales > Thermococcaceae > Palaeococcus > Palaeococcus ferrophilus. The sequence continues at coordinate 38,954 of NZ_LANF01000006.1, forward strand.
TGCCCGTAGGGGTGGCCGAGCTACTGACCTCAAGGAGGAAGCTACTTCCCGGGTTCATCCTGAAGAGGCCCCTCTTATTTGCTCTCATCCTCGGGGCCTTGGAAAGCTCAAACTCCCCCTCACCAATCCACTCACTCCTTTCCCTCGCTTCAACGCTTGGAGTCATTCTGGCGCTCATGCACCTCTGGAGGAGGAAATACGAGGGGGAGGACATGGCCTCACTCCTGCCGACAGTGGGGGAGCTAAAAGTTCTCGTGCCCTTCCTCCTGGCGTACTACATAACCCTCGGCCTCGGATTGAACAGGGGAGCGATACCGGGGCTCGCCCCCCAGGCCTTTGTGTGGGCATTCTACGCCCTCACGTTCTACCTCCTCTACCGCGCCCTGATGAGGTCAAGGGCTTCAGAGGTTGAAAATGTTGGGTGCGCCCCTTCAATGGGCTTCCTGCTTAAGTTCTCCCTCGTCTGGACGCTCTCAGGGGTTCTTTTCTCGACGGTTGAGGGGCCATTCCACGAGCTGAAGTTCGTGATAATCGCCCTCCTCTGGCTGATTGGTGGAGGCATCGGAGTGGTGAGCCTTGTGAGGAGTGCCAGGTGGGCGTTGAGGCAATAGTCCAAGGCGGCTCAATCCCAACAGCAAACGTTAAAATGTCAAGTACAAAATTCAGATGATGACATATGAGGCGGAGCCAACTCTACGCGGGATTGACGGCGCCACTGGTCTCCTTCTCCGGCATAGCCCTAGCCATACTCGTGAACCGCTCGTGGTGGAGCCTCACCGACAACGCGATAAGTGACCTCGGAAGGGTAGGCCTTCCGCACAACTGGCTCCTCAACCTCCCGCTGATCCTGACCGCCCTTCTCGGGATTTACTACGCCATCGGCCTCCTGGGAGAGATGAGGAATAGGGTGGAGAAAGCTGGAGTGGGCGTTTTTACCCTCGGCCTCGTTTTTCTGGCGCTGATAGGAGCATTCCCGGAGGGAACGTCACCCCACTACACCGTGAGCTGGGGCTTCTTTCTCTTCGCGAGCCTCGGCTATCTGATAATCGGGTTGGGGCTGTGGATGGAAGGCCACAGGAACATTGGGACGTTCACAGTCCTACTCTTCATCACCGAGGTTCTCCTGACACGGTGGGCCTTTGGAACCTTCAGGGGAATCGCCATACCGGAGTTCATAGCGGCCTTATCCGTTGTGACGTGGCACTACACCACCCTGGCCTCCGTAGGTAAAGACTATAAGTCCCAAGGCGTGCAACCATAGTGGTGAGAAAATGAAAGTAGGAGAAGCACTCCTCAGAATATTCCCCGAGGTTCCGGAGCTCGAGAACGTGGACTTCTCAAAGTATGCCTCACAGTACGTCCCGCTCATCCTGGCCTTTGCAGACAGTGGAAAAACAGGGCTGAGGGAGTTCGAAGGATTCGTTGAGGCCCAGACGGGCAGCAAGGACGTGGTTGGCAACGTCCTTATCTCGGTTTTCCAGTACATCATAATCGCCTACCGCAGGTACGGGAGCTACGAGGTTGTGGTTCCCGCCCTAAAGCTGTTCATGAACCTCAAGGGCTGGCTCAACAAAAACGGGCACGAAAAAGAGTGGCAGCTTCTTCTCCACAACTTCCTCGGTTATCTCGTCACTATGATGCCCCCCATAGCTGAGAACGAAGAGTGCGGGATGGCCAACGCCTACCTGACCTTTATCCACGCCCTGACCCTGGAGGCCCGGGAGAGCTTTGCGGAGGCCTACTTTGAGAAGCTCGAGGCGAGCGCGTCCACCCAGCTTATGGCCCTCAGGGAGCGCTGTGGCATTGAGGAGAAAGTACCAAAGGAAAAAAGGAAGGGCTGCTGAGCGGTTCACATTCCGCCGCTGACGGCCAGCTCTATTATCCTCCTTATCTCGACGAGGAACTCCATGGGAATGTCCTTGAGCATCGGGTCGAGGAAGCCCTTGACTATGAGCTGAGTAGCTTTCTCCTCGCTCAGCCCGCGGCTCATGAGGTAGAAGAGCTCCTCTTCCTTTATCTTGCCTATCGCGGCCTCGTGGCTGAGCTCAGCGTCGTCCACCCTGCTTACAAGCCCCGGGTAGGTCTCCATAAACGCTTTGTCGCTCATGAGAAGGGCGTCGCAGCTTATGTGGCCCTTCGTCTTTGGTGCCTCCGCTTTTATAACGCCGCGCGTTATCACACTGCTCTCGTCCATTATAACGGTCTTGCTCGCGTTGATTCCTGAGGCGCCTTTTCCCATAAGGTACATCTCGCCCCCGAGGTCAATGTACCAGTCCTTCTGGCCGAGGAGTATGCCGTTGAGTTCGACGTAGCCGTTCTCCTCAACCCAGTACTTGGGATTGGCCACGTTGCTCTTCCCTGATCCGAGGCCAACGGTCGTGTTGATGAAGCGCGCGCCCTTCCCTATCTTTGCCCTCGTCATGGGCCTCGTGTGAACGTACTCCGGCCAGTTCTGGAGGACTGTGAGCTGCGCCTTCGCCCCATCGTGGAGATACGCCTCCGTCATGTCGAGGTGGAGGGAGTGCTTGACAAGGATCGGGGCAGTACAGCCCTCTATGAGGTGGAACTCGGTGTTCTTCTCTGCGATTATGATTATGTGCGGCGCCTGTGCCAGCGCGCTCTCCTGTATGAGGAAGAACAGGTGCAGCGGGAAGGGAACCTTGAGGCCCTCCTTCACGTAGAGGAAGATTCCACCGTTCCACACTGCGGTGTGATAGGCCGTAAGCTTGCTTTCGTCCGTGCGGAAGAGCTTGAGGAAGTGTTCTTTCACCATATCGGGATACTTTCTGACGGCCTCCTCCGTGGGGAGGACAATGAGGCCCTTCTTCGCCCACTCCTGGAGGAACTGGTTGTAGATAACGCCCGTGTCAGTCTGGACCGCCAGACCGGCTATGTACTTCTGCTCCACCTCGCTTATGCCCAGCCTGTCGAGGAGGGCCTTCATTTCGGGTGGAAGGTCTTCGAGGCTCTCTATGTGGTCGGGGATGCTCTTGATCTCGGGCTTAGCTATGAACTGGAGAAGCTGCTCCTCGCTGATGATGGGGTCATTGTGGGGGGCCCGCTCAAAAGCCTCAAGCGCCTTGTACCTTATCCTCGTCATCCACTCGGGCTCTTTGTTCCTCTTTGCGAGCTCCTCGATCTGGTTCTCGATGATGGCCTTCGCCTCGGCGATTGTTATCGTCTCGCGCTCCGAATGGAGATTCATGCTCCCACCTCCTCGAATATTCTGGCGAACCCTTCGCGGTCGATCTGGTCAGCGAGCTCGCCGGAGCCGGTCTTGACGATCCTGCCGTCCTTCATGACGTGGACTTTCATCTTCTCCCTGTCAAGGTGGCCTAGAATCCTCCCGTAGTGGGTGATTAGGAGTATCGCCGTGCCGCGCTGGTGGAGCTCCTCTATCTTCCTGCTTATTATGCTTAGTGAGTCAACGTCAACGCCGCTGTCCGGCTCGTCAAGGATTAGGAGCTTGGGCTCTATGAGAAGCGCCTGGAGAAGCTCGAGCCTCTTCCTTTCGCCACCGGAGAAGCCGACGTTCACGTAGCGGTGCAAATCCTCCTCCTTGAACCAGAGCTCCTTGGCCTTCTCAACTACGAGGTCGTAGGCTTCAGCTGGATCCATTCCCTTCAGCTCCACCAGAACCTGCTGAAGGAACTCGATTATCCTAACACCCTCGACCTCGTGAGGGTGCTGGAAGGCCAGCATTATCCCTCTCTTTGCCCTCTCATCCGGACCGATGCCCGTTACGTCCTCGCCATCGAAGAGTATCCTACCGTCCGTGACCTTGTACTTCGGGTGTCCCGCTATCGTTAAGGCGAGCGTTGATTTTCCGGAGCCGTTGGGCCCCATGACAACGTGAAACTCCCCGGAGCTTATCTCGAGGTTGACCCCCCTAAGAATCTCCCTGTTCTCAACGGTGACATGGATGCTGTCAACTTTGAGCATTGACTCACCTCCATGGGTAGCTTGATGGGACGTTTTTTAAGCATATTGGAACACCGATGGGTAATGAGCATATGCACAAGACTTTTAACTTAGGCCTCCCTAATTTAGGAGGAGGTGGTAAAGATGAGGATAATAGTTTCAACCGTAAACGGTGGACTCGACGACAGGGTGAACCCCGCCTTTGGAAGAACCCCGACGTTCACGATAGTGGACGTTGATAACGACCAGATAGCCAACGTTCGGGTCGTTCCGAATCCAGGTTACTCCCAGGCGAGGGGAGCGGGAGTTACCGCTGCACAATTCGCCATAGACCAGGGCGCTGAGGTAGTCATAGCCGGTCAGTTTGGTCCCAACTCGTCTGGAGTGCTCCAGGCCGCTGGCATAAGAATGGCCTCTGCACCTGCAAACATGACGGTTCGCGAGGCAGTCGAGGCCTTCCTCCGCGGTGAGCTCACAGGGCCAGTTATGGGTCCCGAGGGCGGCGGAATGGGCGGAGGCTACGGCGCTGGCATGGGAAGAGGACGTGGAATGGGCCGCGGCAGAGGAGCCGGCGGTGGTATGGGTAGAGGTCGCGGTGGCGGCTGGTGAAGCCTTTCAACATTTTTTCATTTTACCAAAACCTTAAATCTCCAAACTAGGATGAGGGAGACAACAGGGGCGAACCCCTATGAAGTTAACCATAATTTTTGAGAACCACGCCGGCTGGAAGAAGGGGCTCCTCGGCTACCACGGCTTTTCCGCGCTGGTTGAGCACGACGGTTACAGGGTGCTCGTTGATACAGGGACGGAGGGGAAGGTTCTCCTCCACAACATGCACGAGCTCGGGGTTGAACCGGATTCCATTGACGCGCTGTTCCTCACGCACGGCCATTACGACCATACCGGCGGACTAAAGGCCTTCCTCGAGGAGAGAGGGGAGGGTGTAGGGGTTTACGCACATCCAGGGATTTTTGAGCGCAGGGTTGCCCTAAAACCTCGGGTGAGGGAGATTGGTATTCCCCTCACGAGGGCGGAGCTAGAGAAACTGGGAGCGCGCTTTTACCTAAATGACGGGCCCAAAGAGCTTCTTCCGGGGTTCATCTCGTCCGGAGAAATTCCAAGGGTTTACTGGGACAGGGCCGTGGGATACCTCGTGAGGGAGGGACCGTACTTAAGAGACCCCGTCAGGGACGACATGGCCCTCATTGTGGAGGTTAAGGGGGGCATAGCGGTTATAACGGGCTGCGGCCACAGTGGAATACTCAACATAGCGGAACACGCGGCCCGGCTAACGGGGAAGCCGATAAAAGCCCTGATCGGAGGTTTTCATCTCAGGGGCGCGAAGACGGAACTGCTCCGGCAGACCGTAGGGGGGCTCAAAGCCCTAGGTGTGGAAGGGCTCTACGCCGGCCACTGCACGGGGACGGACGAGTACGCCTACCTCAGGGCCCACCTTGAAAACGTTGAACCGCTGCACGTGGGAAAGGTTGTGAAGCTCTAAACATCAGCGCCCCACTCGGGGAACTCCCTCGTCAGGAGCGCCCATTCCCTTTTGTCCCACACGTCCGGTGAGGTGGATACGAGAACGGTTGAGCCTGTGATGAGGGCGTAGTCCTTGATATTGGAGAGGAACTTTACGACCCCCTCAAAGTCGTTCTCAATCACAAGGTACTCCATGCTCTCTATGAGGACTACCTTTGGGATGTTGCTTTCCTTCAGGAACGTCACGATAAGGTGGCCCAGGTACTCGAGGTTCGTTGGCCTCACGCACTCTCTGCACTCGACCTTCGCAAGCCACAGGACGGGGGTTTTCTCAAGGCCGAACCTCTTTTTAGTGCGCTCGGGATGGCTTCGGGAGATAATGAGACCGGGCATGCCCTGGGCCAGCCCCGTGAACACCTCCTTCTCCCTCCCCACTGGAAGGACGTACGTTCCGGGAGAAAGGCATACCTCAACCTCTGGGGAGGACGCGGAAGGCTCCAGGGCGACCTCCACCCTGTACTTCTCGATGAGTGTGCGGAAAAGGGAAGCGAAGGCATAGAGAAAGAGCAGCTGGAAGACTATCCATACATTGTCCGCTATCCAAGCGGTCCTTTCAGCGAACTCCTCACTAAAATATTCCGGGAAATAACCCGGGGCATAGAGGGCCTCCCCGAGAAGCCAAACCGCGGAGGCCAGAACCAGGGCATCGTAGAATCTGCCTGCCCCCGAATAGCGCTCTTTGAAGGGTTTTCTAAATCTGAAGGCTAGGGCAAACGTCACAACGTTGATGATGAGTGTTACCGTCTCGTTGAGCTCCTCGCTAGCGAGGAATTTCACGATGTCCACGGACACCACCGGCCCCCTTCTTTTCAATTCGGGGCCCTATTTAAGGTTTTTTATTACCATTTTGCCAGACAGAGTGCCCAAATGAAACATCACTTGCATTGTATTTCCCTCCCAGGGTTTCAGAATACGCGAGAATTCCTAAAAGCAACCCCGTTCATGGAGGTAGATAACAATTCACGGAAAAAATTTTAGCGGTTGAGGACGTAATCCCAACGGTGACGCCCCATGCTTGGAATAGACCTCTCCGGGAGGCTGGCTTTCACGACCGCCTCAAGCAAGGGCATAGGCTTCGGCGTTGCAAGGGTTCTGGCGAAGGCTGGAGCGGACGTTATACTCCTCTCACGGAGCGAGGAGAACCTGAAGAGGGCGAAGGAGAAGATTAAGGGCGAGAGCGACGTTGAGGTCAGTTACATAGTTGCCGACCTCACCAAGAGGGAAGACCTCCAGAGAACTGTGAAGGAACTCGAAAACATCGGCGAACCTGACATATTCTTCTTCTCCACCGGCGGGCCGAAGCCGGGCGACTTCATGGAGATGGACATGGAGGACTGGGAAGGAGCCGTTAAACTGCTCCTCTATCCGGCTGTCTATCTCACAAAGGCGCTCGTTCCGGCTATGGAGCGGAAAGGCTTTGGGAGGATAGTCTACTCCACCAGTGTGGCCATAAAGGAGCCGGTCTCAAACATCGCTTTGAGCAACGTGGTGAGGATTTCGATGGCCGGCCTCGTGAGAACGCTCGCGAAAGAGCTTGGGCCGAAGGGCATAACTGTCAACGGCATAATGCCCGGCATCATAAGGACGGACAGGATGATACAGCTCGCAAATGACAGGGCAGCGCGGGAAGGCAAGACCGTTGAAGAGGCACTCCAGGAGTACGCGAAGCCGATACCCCTTGGAAGACTTGGTGAGCCGGAGGAGATAGGCTACCTCGTGGCTTTCTTGGCCAGCGACCTCGGGGGCTACATAAACGGTGCCATGATTCCCGTTGATGGGGGCAGGCTTAACTCGGTGTTTTAGATGCCTCCTCTTTTTCTATTATCATCTCATAGGCCGCTTTATCCTCTCGTAGTCCCCCTTCGTGAACGTGCACTCCTTTACGCAGACCGAGCATCCGAGGGTTCTTGAGAAGACGACGGCGCACTTCGTGTAATCTATGTGCACCTCCCGGCCGTTCTCCCTCTTCGGCGTTATGTAAATAGCTTGAGCCGGGCAGGCCCTAACGCACGCGTTGCAGCGGTCGCAGAAGTCCGGAATCCACTCGTATTCCCAAACGCGCTCGTCGGTGTAGGGAAGCTCCAGATCTGTGTAAACGGCCCCTATCCTCACGCTCGGCCCGTTTTCTAGAGTTATCAAAAGCCCGTGCTTGCCTATGTATCCCAGCCCCGCCTTCTGGGCCAGAAGCGGAAAGTTCGTGCTCCCACCAACGGCCGGATCTGGTTGAGCGTTGTATCCCCTCTCCCTCAAAAACTCCGCTATCTTGTAGGCCGCCCGGGTTAAGCGGTAGTAGGTTCTCCACACCTCGATTCCGGCTCTAAAGCCAGGTGCCTTCGCTATCTCCTCCTTCCTCATCTCGCCTATAAGCACAATCGCGTTCTCGAAGAGCACCGCCCTGTTAGAGAAGACCAGCTCCGGAGTAAGCTTCGTGTAGCCGACTTTCAAAACGCCGAGTGATTTTGCATAGCTCTCAAGCTCCTCAAAGAACTCCGGCGGGGCAGTCTTTTTACCCTTCCCAGGGTTTCTCCCTACGCTCGTCACGCATCTCCTCCCGTAGTAGGCAGTGCCCAGGAGAGAGGGTAGAACGAGTGCCATCTTGAGTATGTGGGTTCCGGGCTTTCCGTATAACGCGACCACCTCGGGCACTAATCTGCCTTCGGGGGAGTTGGGGGAGTTCTCAAAGGCCGGTTTAAGGGTTGTGTACCTCCTCACGTCCGGGAAGACCGCGTAGACGAACTTTCTCGCGAGCTTCGCCTTGAGGCTCATCTCATCACCGCATACCAATCTGGGAAAAGAAATAAAAGGATGTTGTAACTACTTAAGTTACATCACCCTATCGGTGAGCGGTATGCTCGATGAGAAGCTCGTTGAAACTCTCAAGCGTCTTGGCCTTAAGGACTATGAGGCTAGGGTTTACGCCGCTTTGGTGCTCCTCGGCCCCTCAAAGGCAAGCGAAGTGGCGAGGGAGAGCGGGGTTCCGAGGCCGAAGGTCTACGAGGTGCTGAAAGAGCTTCACAGGAAGGGCTTCGTTGACTTCAGTGGGGGGAAGCCGGCCTTCTTCCGTGCGGTGGAGCCGGAGAAGGTCATAGGGGCACTCAGGGACGAGTACATAAAGTCGGCCGAAGAGGCGATAATCTCCCTCAAAAGCGGAGGTAAAAGGGAAAAGGAGTGGTATCCGGTATGGTACCTCCAGGGAGAGTGGAACATCCGCGGGAAGGCCGAGGAGCTTATCGAGGGGGCACAGAGGGAGGTCATGGCGGCCTTTGTTGATAGGCGGTTTTCCAGGAAGCTAACGAGGGCATTAAGGAACACCAATGGGAGAGGGGTTGAGGTTGCCGTCATTCTCCTCGGAGGAAAGAGGCCGAAGTACCTTGAGGGAATGAGGGTTGAGTTGGTTGACCCGAGGAAGCTTCAGAGGAAGGAAGACCTCAGGGACATCTTCGTCCACTCGATGTTTGAGGGGCATTATGCCGTCAAGGCTCTTATCATCGTCGATTCCAGGGAGTCTCTCATGATATACGAGGAGAAGGACGTCCTAAAGGGCATCCTCGTGACCATGCCCTTCATCCCGACCTTCCAGAGGACGGCGTTGCTCTACCTCATAGACGAGGCTGGAGTTTGAACTCTTTACAAGGGCTTTGATTGAGCGCGAAAGAATCAGCCTTAGCAAATTCGAAACCCTAAAATACTTTCGAGGTGTAGAACGAAACCGGTGCCTGTGTATGGTTCGCGTGATGCCCGATCAGATAACGGTAAAGCGCTCCGGGATGCTTGCCAAGGAGAAGACCGAGCGCTACAAACGGGAAGCTGGGGAAGTTAGGGATTATTCAAGGCTCGAAACGGTGATAGTCCTCCTGCTCGGGATAATCGCAATCGGTTTTGTAATATTCGTGCTGAGCCACTACCTGTGAGGGATTTTGGTGAAAAAGTTTCGAAAGTATTTTTTCTGGCTTATCCTCGGTGCTTTATCCACTTACTTCGCCGAAGTTATAACTGCCTCGACACCTTTCCCCTTCTTCACGCCCTCCGGCCTCCTCGTGACTTACCCCTTCTACACTCTGAACATGCTGGTTTTTGCTTACGTAGCCTTTCAAAAGCGGAAGGTTGACCTCTACACCCTCTTTCTTGCCGGCCAGATCTTCGGGCTCTTCGAGGCCTACGGAACCAAGATGCTCTGGAGTCCGGGGTGGGGAGCGGAGCCGAAGTTCCTCGGAATCTCGGTGATTCCCTTCCTCCTGCTCATCTTCCTCTGGCACCCCTTGATGTCGTTCACCCTTCCCATCATCATCGCGGAAAGCTACCTCACATCCTCCAATGAGGTGCTCGCAGGCATTCCGGGGTGGATCTCGCGGTACTTAAATAACAAAAGAACCCAATATATGCTTCTCGTCCTCTTCGTGCTTTTCTGTGCGATAAACCAGACCGTCAATTCGCCCTCAAAAACGGTCTCTCTCCTCTCTCCATCGGCCTCGTGGCTTCTTATCCTTCTCTCAATCGGGCTCTGGAGGAGGAAAGGCCTTGTCCATGGTCTCCGGGAGCTTCTGCCCACGAAAGGGGAGATTTTGGTTATTTTCCCCCTCTTTTTCCTTATGTATGCCCTGCTCGGTATCTATCTGTTCCCCGAGGGCATACCTCCACTGAAAGGGCAGGCTGGTGTGTGGGTTCTGTACGTGTTCTTTGGAGCACTCCTCTACCTTGACGTCAAATCACCCCATTCGAAGGTGTCAGACGCCCCGCCAGAGGTTCCGTGGAGAGTTTTTGCATCCCTTGGATTCCTAGTTGCGCTTGCTGCCTATTTACTCCCAAAATCTGTGCCTCTAGTGGTTATCTCATGGATTCTCGGGGGTTTCCTTGGGCTCGCGCTGTTCGCCGGAGCGGTGGCCAGGGTATTGAAAAAAGGGTAACCCATTTCGAATCCCGTTGAAACACAAGAGTTATATCCCCTAGAGGCTACTTACACCGGTGATACCATGGCAATCATGAGGCTGTGGCACGGGCGCGTGCCGAGGGAGAAGGGAGACGCCTACGAGCGCTTTCTAATAGAGCGGGCGGTTCCGGACTACAGCTCCGTCGAGGGGCTTTTGAAGCTCCACTTCACGAGACGGGACGAGGAGAACGAGACCCACTTTCTGCTCGTGACGATATGGGATTCAATGGAGTCCATTAAAAAGTTCGCGGGCGAAAACCCCGAGCTGGCCAAGTACTACCCGGAGGACAACGAGTTTCTTCTGGAGAAGGAGAAATACGTTCAGCATTACGAGATATTCTATGAGAAATGAGGAGCGGGGGAATCCCCCAGCGTTTTCACTCTTCCACATCCCACAGGCTCAGCCCGTTCTCCTGGGGCTTCCTCTCAAGGATTTCCCCAAGGAGCTCCTGGATGAAGACCTCCGCCACGAAGACCTCGCCTTCAACCAAGTGCCCGCCGTAGAGCGAACCATCCGAATCCCCCAGTGCGACGTGGATGTGGGCGAAGGGCTCTCCGTCCTTGAGGCTTACGTTCCCGCTCAGTGAGACGAGCTCATACGTTCCACTCAGCTCGATGACATTGTATCCGCCCGCAGCCTCGTCGAAATAGCCTATCTTCGGGTTCCGGAGGCTGCCTATGGCGCTAACGGTACCCATAAGAACGTTGTTCTTCTTCGCGAACTCGTTTATGTATCTGAGAAGCTCCTCCCCCTCGGGTACGCGAAAGAGGAAGGCCCGGCCCTTAGAAAACTTCATAATGCATCACCAGAGATTAATATGCGGACGAGGATTTAACGCTTTGGGTAATTTAGAATGCGGTTCCCATGGAAAGGTACTTTAATCCGGGGGTCGGATCTTCTGGGGGAGACGTATGAACCCAAAGACCATCATGTTCTGGCTCCTCGTGGTGCTCTCGTTCCTCCTCCCCATGCCCGGAGCCGTGGCCTTCGCCAACTGGGACGCTCCCTACGGGTTCTACAAGGACCTTGCGACTTGGCTCGAGTGTTCATCCTCCGCGCTGCTGCTTGTGCTCGGGTACGGAGCCTACGAACGAAAAAGAGGAGAGATTAGCCGGGGCACACTCATCGCCGCCGTCCTCCTGTGGATCGTTACGGTCGGACTCGGTTACCTACCTCAGGGCCCTATTCGCGGGGAGATGGGGTATGGCGGAGGGAACGTTTTGAGCTTCCTCTTCGGAGGCCTCGTGGGCCTCCTTCTCAGCCTAATGCTCTTCCCCATGACCCTTCCGGACATCTTGGCGGGCGGCCCGTACCCCTACGATAGGCCTCTAGTCATAGTTTGGTACGTCCTCCTAGTGATGGCCGTGGTTCTCGCGGTGGCATGCATCAAGAAAAAGAGGGAACTCAAGGCACAGCATAGCCAAGCCCCTTGAGAATCATCCTTATGGCCAGAAAGGCCATCACAACGGCGAAGGCCTTCGTGAGCTGCGATGCCTTCGTCCTCTTCGCAATCCTTGCCCCGAGCTGAGCGCCAACTATGAGGCCGGGCACGAGGAGGAGCAGCCACTGGAATTCAACGTTGCCCAGCATGTAGTGCTTCAGAGCGCCACTGGTTGCGGTGAACACAATGGCGAAGCTTGAAGTGGCAACGGCGTAGTGTATCGGGAGCCCCATGTAAGTGAGGAAGGGCACGTTTATGGCCCCGCCGCCGATTCCAAGGAGACCGCTTGCTATCCCCGCGATGAAACCGCCGATTGGAACCACTTTATAGTCGAGCTCGACCTGACTCAGGTCTACTTCGTGTGGCTCCCTGCTCTTCTTGCGATAGAGTCTTATCGCCACGAGGAAGAGGACAACACCGAAGATCACCTTGAGCTGGGAGGAGCTTATGTAGCTCGTGGCCCACGCCCCTATGTATGCCCCAAAAACAGCCGTTGAGGCGAGCAGAAGGCCGGCCTTGTAGTGTATCCTCCCCTGCCTGTGGTAAGCAAGGGCGGAGCTGAGCGAGGTAAAAACAACTGCCGCGCTTGAAGTTCCGACGGCGTGGTGAATTTCAACACCAAGGAGGTTCAGAGTGGGAACGACTAAGAAGCCGCCGCCGAGGCCGAAGAGGGCCGCAAGGATGCCTATGAAAACCCCAACACCAAAGTATTCAATGTACCTCAACAAATCACCGCACCTCCATGTGACTCGTTCAGCATCGTTAAGATACACGTCGAAAGGGCTTAATAAACCTGTCGGGAAGGAGTTAATGTGGCAGCAGCACAATGGATAAAAACTCCAAAGAGTTTACAGGATTGGTGGTGGTATGGAGACGAAAAAGTGCCCCTTCTGTGGAGGGGTTATGGTCAAGGGGAAGAGTCCCCAGGAAGGCTATTCCCTCTACTTCTGGAAGGCTCCGTGGAAGAAGGACCTTAAGGGAGCGATTAGCGGGACCGTAAAGGCTTACCCGTGGCTCTGCCTTGACTGCGGGGCGGTGATTCCGTACGTGGAGGAGAGGGAACTCCAGAAAGTTAGGGCGGAATACGAGGAGGCAAGGCTGGGGGGAGGGGTTTGAAGGGCGTGGCATTTTTCTCGGGAGGAAAGGATGGGCTCTACGCAACCTATCTGGCGGAAAAGCGCGGGGTTGATGTCCCATACCTCCTAACGCTCAAGACGACAATAGGCCTCTCCCCCCACTGGGAGAACTTTGGGGCCTTGGAAACGCTGGCTGAGGCCATGGGGCGGGAACTGCTCACCTTTGACATGGCGAAGGGGAGCGAAGCCTTAGCGGAGTTCATAGGCTCACTCGGCATTGATTACATCATAGCGGGTGACGTTTACCTCGAGGATCACATGAGATGGGTCGAATCCCTCGCTGAGAAAGCGGGCGTAAAACCGCTCGAACCTCTTTGGGGAAAAAACACTAGGGAGCTTGCCGAGGAAATGCTGAATGCAGACTTCAGGTGGGCAATAATAGCGGTAAATAAGAAAAAGCTCGGAGAGGAGTGGCTCGGCTACACCTTCCGCTCGGTTGAGGATTTGGAGAAGTTCCTCGAAGCGAACCCCGGGGTCGACCCGATCGGCGAAGCGGGGGAATTCCACACGGTCGTTTTGGAATGCCCTCTTTGCGAGGAGAGGTTTGATATCGAGATAAACTCCGTTGATGAAAGTGAAAGGTACTGGTGGCTGAGGTTCAGGCTGGTGAGAGAATGAACACCCAAGAAATCCTCCATAGGCTCGAATCAAAGGGGATAACCCTTGAGGCGATACTCGATACTGCCGTGGGGCTCTACATAGGGGAAGGAAAAGAAGCCGCCAGAGAAAAGCTCAGAGGGCTGATGCTCCGCTATCTTAACGACATCAACGTTCAGGCTCTCCTGATGGCCGCCCTACTGCTCGAGGGGCGGTTTAAAGTCGAGGGCGACCCTGTGAACCTCGTGGCGGACGAGCTGATGGGCATCAACATAGCCGAGTACATCGGCGGAAAGATGGCACTCTTCAACTTCTTCTACTACGACACCAGAAAGCCCGGAATTTTGAAGGAACTCCCGCCGTTCCTCGATGACGCTATCGGAGGGTTTATAGCCGGCTGCATGACGGCGCTATTTTCTCAGCCTCTCCTCCCAGCGCAGGAAGATGAAGAGGAATATGAAGAATATCGTGATGTAGTAGCTGACGCTAAAGGGAACCTTACCAACGAGGCCAAGCGTGTAGAGGGCAGCGAGGATGAGGACGAGGGGGAGCAGGAGGCGGTAAAGGGTCTTTCTCTCCATGGGCGGTGGTAGGTTGCAGCGCTTAAAAGCTTTAGGGGGAGTGTTATGAGAAACGTTCTTCCATTCCTCACGCGGGTTCCGGTAAGGGGCGACTTCGAGAAGACCAGGGGAGAGCTATGGGCCTTCCCGCTGGTCGCCCTGGTGAGCTCGGCCATCCCAACCTTTATCCTGTACCTCAAGCTCCCACTGGCGAACGTTCTTGCCCTTCTTGCCCTCTACTTTACGATTGGTCTCCTCCACCTGGATGGCTTGGCCGACTGGGCGGATGGAATAATGGTCAAGGGCGACAGGGAGAGGAAAATTCGGGTTATGAAGGACGTGAACACCGGAATAGCGGGAATTTTTGCGGTCGTTATGGCTCTTCTCCTCCAGGTTTACTCCCTTCCGCTCGTTCCGTTCTATGCCATCTTCCTGGCCGAGCTGAACTCCAAATATGCCATGCTGCTGGCCCTTGCCACCAAAAGGTCCCTTGGGAGTGGTTTGGGTGCGTACTTCATGGAGGGAATGAACCGGAGGCAGCTGGCCTTCGGGAGCCTGCTTTACCTAACCCTCCTCTTGCCCCCGGCTCTTTACGACCCCAAGAGCTTACTTTCGCCCCTGGGCCTTCTTGCCGGTGCCTACGTGGTCAAGCTCAGCATTGAGAATTTTGGAGGCATAAACGGGGACTGCATCGGTGCAGTTGCGGAGTTAACCCGCGCTGGAACGCTTTTGGTTATGGCACTTGTGTGGTGGTACGCGTGATAATCATCCTAGCCGGGGGCAAGTCAACGCGCATGGGAAAGGAAAAGCCCGTTCTGAAAATAGCTGGAAGAGAAATGCTCCTCCGGATTTACGAGAGTGCCTCGCGTGTTGATGAGACCCTCGTGGCGCTCTCAAGGAACACACCGAAGACGAGGGAGCTGTGCCTCCGTGAGGGGATTTCCTTCGTTGATACTCCTGGGAAAGGCTATGTCGAGGACGTTCAGTGGCTTCTGAGTGAGCTCGGCCCTTTTATAAGCTCCTCCGCAGACATTCCCTTCATCAAGCCGAGCGATTTTTATGCCGTTAAAAAGGCCTTTGATGGGAGGGAGAGCCTGACGGGAGTTCTGCCCCTTGAAAAAGCCCCAAAAGACCTTAAACCGCTCGTTTATCGGGGCTACGCGATAGTCGGCCTCAACGCGGTGGGCTTCGAGGGCGAGAGGTTCCTTGAGCTTGAGAACCCGCTTTTGGCCTTAAACGTCAACACGCCGGAAGAGTTAAAGCTCGCTGAAATGATAGCGGAGCTGGTGGGAAGATGAGCCGGGAGAGATAAAAGGTGCACTGGTCTTCATAGGCCTCATTCTCATCGCGGGCCTTCTCTTCTTTGGCTTCCTTCTCTTCGCGCTGGTATTCATAGCCCTGGCTGTGGTTCTATTCCTCGGGTTCTACGCCTACATCAGGATTAAGCTCTGGTGGAGAAGGAGACACCCGCCGAAGATACTGGAGGGGCCGGAGGACTATTTTAGAACACTTATCTTACTCTCTGCTGGGTCACTTCATCTCTCCTCTGAAAACAAAAACGTAGAGAAGAGAAGCAGCATCGCTAATATGAGCGCATCGAGTGTGGGGAACAAAGAGGGCACTTCCACTCTGTCGGGCATTATCATTAGGCTGACAATGTACTCCCCGGGAGGGAAAGAGCTGTGCTGCCTGTCACAGGACATGAGCGTGAGGTTGTATTGGGAAAGCGCCCGTTCAACCAGGTACCTCTTGTCCGCGGTAATCTCCTGGATTATCTTGCGCGTTTCATTAATAACGCTGAGTTCCTTGGGGGTGACGGACGGGGGGCATTTGTATCCGTACGTGTCTAGGTAACATTTCTTAGATTGAAGAAACCTTCCCGGGACATAGCCTGTGAACCTCAAGCTAACCCAGTTCCCTCTGAGGGATCGTTCTACCACAACTTCCGTAGAATTGACCTGCTCCAGTATTCTCTTCAGCTCCTGGGTGTTTTTAACGAAACACGAGATTCCAACGCTTCCGTTAATATCCTTGGGCGATGTCCAATCATAGCCCTTTTCGGGCATCCTAAGTATATAATTCCTTACGGCCTCATGGTCCTTTAGGGCTCTTTCGTAATTCGACAATTCGTACACAGGCACCATAAGGACAAGTATTGAGATCGAAAGTAGTGCCCGAATTCTTTTGTCATTTTCCACGAAGAGAATAACAAACAGTACCACCTCGACCCCCACAAGTACTGCCAGTTCCCATGACATATCTGGCAGATTCTTTTTCACAACGGATGACGGCTCTAGCACGGTGATCTCGTAGTAGCTCAAGCCCCTGTGGGACTGGATGAAGCTCCGGGCTCGTTTTATTGAGTTCAATTGCTCTTCCATTTTGTTCTTTTCATTAAGCAGGTAGTTACGAATGGGTTCCGGAAAATCGTAGTTGCTCAGGAGGAAATCCAAAGCCTCATTCCTTTGTTCCACCTCTTGCGGGTTCCCATAACCGTAGGGAGGAAGCTCCGCTTCGTTCCAGTAGTCGGCGAGTTCTAACGCTCTCCTCATATCTTCCCTTCTCATTAAAACAGTGGCACTGAACCCATAGGAGAATACTACAACCGAGCGGTTCTGAATAAATGCGGAAAATTTCTTCGCGTTCTCCCAGTCCCCAAAGAACACCTGAATGCGGGAGGCATTTGTGAGATATCTCGTGTAGTAAAGGGCTGGAGTTTCGTTGGGGAAGACCAGCGGAGGGTCTAAGGGACGCTCCATAACCCCACTAACCTTACAACTGAGGTGTATGGCCACAGACGACAAGATGATGAGAGTGACGATCGTGAGTAAAGATACTAATTTCCTCTGCAACATGTTAGCTAATGTATAACTCGAAATCCTTAAATTTTTCGCTCATTTAAACAAAACGTTTAGTAAGGATCCAACGTTAATGTTATCCCCCACAACCTTCGCGAACCTCTCTATCTCTTCTTCTATGCTCCACTCTTCAACCTTCACTGGCTCAAGCCCCTTCTCAGCTCTCAGTATATTGAGAAACCTCTCCGTGAAGGCGAAGTTGTGGAAGATTCCGTGGAGGTAGGTGCCGAAGGCCCTCTCCCCTATCGCGCCCTCCGGCTCGAAGGCTTTGGCCCCGTTTATGGAGGTTATTATTGAGAAGGGGTTCCTGCTTGCGGAGCGCCCCATACGTATTTCGTACCCCTCAACGATCATCCCCCTCGCCGGTTCCCAGAGCACCTTGGCATTCAGGTGGTTCGTCCTCTTCTCCCGGGAAAAGACGGTTTTGGCCGGCAGGAGGCCGATGCCCTTAACTTTACCTCTCTTCGATTCAACCTTATCGATTATCTCCTGTCCAAGCATCTGGAAGCCGCCGCAGATTCCAACGACGAAGGAGCCCTCCCTGTGGGCTTCAATTATTGCATCCTCAATCCCGTTTTCCCTCATCCAGAGCAGGTCTTCAACGGTGTTCTTGCTTCCAGGAACGATGATGAGGTCGCCCGTTATTTCCTCCGCCCTCGTGACGTAATCCACGCCGTTCGCCCAGTGGAGCGGTTCAAAGTCCGTGAAGTTGCTTATGTGGGGAAGCTTGATTATCTGAATATGGAGCTCGCCCTTAACCCTCGGGAACTCAGCGAGCGAGTCCTCTTCAGGTAGGCGGTGCTCGATGTAGGGCACAACGCCGAGGACAGGTCTTTCATATTTCTCTTCGAGGAACTCGAAGCCCGGCTTCAGGAGGGAAAGGTCACCCCTGAACTTGTTGAAGACGAAGCCCGTAACGAGGTCACGCTCCTCCTCGCTCAAAAGCTCCATAGTCCCTACTATCTGGGCGAAGCTCCCACCCCTGTCTATGTCCGCCACTAAGATGACGGGAGCGTTTACGGCCTTCGCAACGCGCATGTTGGCTATGTCGTAGTCCTTGAGGTTTATCTCCACAGGAGAGCCCGCACCCTCGATTATCACAAGGTCGTGCTTCTCCATCAGCTCCCTCAAGACCGCAACGGCCTTTTCAAAAAGCTCGGCCTTCTTTGAGAGTATGTAATCCCTTGCCAAGACGCTCCCTATCGACTTGCCCATGAAGACGACCTGGCTTCTCATGTTCCCTTCTGGCTTGAGGAGGATTGGGTTGAACTTCACGCTTGGCTTTTTCCTGCAGGCGAGCGCCTGAAGGTACTGGGCGCGGCTTATCTCTCCCCCCTCAATGCTTGGGGCAGAGTTTAAGCTCATGTTCTGGCTCTTGAAGGGGACCACATCGTAGCCGAGGTTCGAGAAGATCCTGCAGAGGGCAGCAACGAGGAGCGACTTTCCGGCCCCTGACATTGTCCCCTGAACCATGAGCGCCTTCCCCACCTTCACACCTCCGGGTAGAGAACTTCGGGAGGCTCAACGCTCCCCTTAACGCGTACCCTATCTGTTTTCGGCAGGATTTTTCTCACGCGCTCTATGCACTCGTCTACATCCTTAAAATTCGCTCCCTGGACGAGCGGGTCAATCCTGAGGGGCATGTCCGGGTTAAGGGACGCTATGAAGCGGGCTATCCGCTCTATCTCGTCACACTCCACAAGGCCCGGCACAAAAACGGTCTCTGCAACGAGCTTCCCGGTTTTTGCGTACCTCTCAAAGTTCTCAAGTGCCCTTTCGTTTGAGACCCCCGTTATCCCGCGGTGCAGCCTGTCATCGAGGGCCTTTATGCTGAAGGTTATTCCCTCCGCTAGCTCCACCATCTCGTCATCAAGGTTCTCGCCGTTCGTGACGAGCCACGGTTTTATTCCCTCCCTCCGAAGGGCGCGCATTAGAGCCTTAAGCTCCGGGTCGAGGGTGGGCTCTCCTCCACCGAGGAAGGCTACCCTCGCGCTGGCTTTCATCAATAGTTCCACGGCATCATCAACGGAGAGGTATCTAACTCCGCGCTCCCAGAGGATGTCAAGCCTCTTCTTAGCCCCATCCGGAAGGCAGAGGCTCCAGCGCGTTACCTCACGCCACACGCAGAAGGAACAGTTCCAGTTGCAGCCATCGAAGAGCACGTAGGCGCTTCCGCTCCTGAACCTCACGATGTGGTAAACCCTCATGGAACCACCCAAAAGGAGAAAAGGGTCAGCCCTCGACGGGGCAGCTCACGGGCTGGAAGGAGTACCCGTAGGCCTCGGGGTGGATGAAGTAGGAGAGCTCCTTTAGAGCATCCACGAGCCTGGGCCCCGGCCTCGAGATGGCGTTGTCGTCGCTGACCACGTATATCCTCCCGTTCTTAACGGCGTTTGTGTTCGCGAGTTCGCTCTTGCACACTTCCTCCGGGGTAATCCCCGAGTGGGCAGAGAGTATAATCACGTCGGGGTTCCTGGCGAGCACGTCCTCCATGCTAACCTGTGCCCAGCCGTTAAGGTCGCTGAAGATGTTCTCACCGCCCGCGAGCTCTATAAGGTCCCCCTGGAAGGTGTTCTTGCCCGGGGTGTAGATGGGGTTCCACCAGCTTATGAAGAACACTTTGGGCCTCGTTGCGTTGGCCACCCTGAACTTAACCCCCTCAACCTCGGCCTTCATGAACTCCACAACGCCCTCGGCTTTGCCCTTCTCGTCGAGGACATCTCCCAGGAGCTGAACAGCTCTATAAACCTCCTCCATGTTCTTGGGGTCGAGAATTATGACAGGCGCTATCGCTTCAAGCTGGTCAAGGTACTTGAGGTGCATCGAGGTTCCTATGATGAGGTCGGGCTGGAGGGAGGCGATGACCTCTATGTTGGGGTCGCTGAAACCCCCTATTATCTCCCTTCCGCCCTGCACTCCAGGGGGGTAGTCGTCGAACTTCGTTACGCCGACCACACTATCCAGAGCACCGAGGAAGTAGAGGGTCTCCGTGACGCTCGGGGCAAGGGAGACTATCCTTTGGGGCTTTTTCTCGATTTTAACCTCCCTGTCCGCGAAGTCCTTAACGGTCAGGGGGTAGTGCGTGGGAGCTATTGTTTCCGTAACGGTTTCCGTGGTTTTAACCTGCTGTGTGACGGTCTGCGTCGTGCCGTTCCCTATGCAACCGCTCACGAGGACGGCAAAGACCAAAAGGGCTACTCCAAGGAACCTCAGCCTTTTCATTCCAACCACCTGGATTATTTGTCCAGTATGCGTGGGGGCAAAGGGTATATAAACCTATTGGATAAAAATGCCAGCCGGTGATAGCATGTTCGTGCTCGTGCTTGGGAACACAGAGGTTAGCACAATACCGGGAATAAGCGTTGCTGGAGCCACACCGGAGCTCACAAAGCTCACCCCTCCGGCCGATGCGGAGTTTTTGTTTTTTGAGAAGCCGAGGATCGTTGATGTCATTCCCGTGACGCCCGAGGGTCATCCAACTCCTGCCATAATAACGAAGGCCGCGAGGGAACTCGCGGGATTTCCCGTCATGGTGGTCAGGGGAGGGACGTACCTGGCACCGCTGATCCCTCACGTCCACATAAGCGATGCCGTTGGGAGGGACTTTCGGAAGGGGCCGGCCCTTCCGGAGGCGGGGGAGATAATAGCCCGCGCCAAACTTTTTGGAGAAGAACTTGGCAAGGCCCCCCTAAAAGAGCTGGTTATAGGTGAATCAACTCCCGGGGGAACCACTACCGCCCAGGCCGTTCTCTGGGCACTTGGATACGACGCCAAAACAAGTTCTGCCGCCCCCGAGAACCCACAGAGCCTCAAGGAGGAGGTCATAAATGAAGGCTTCAAAAGGGCCGGGGTAGAGAGGGGCTCCCTCGAGGACAGGCCCCTCGAAGCGCTCAGACAGTTTGGAGACCCTATGATGGTCACGGTTGTTGGCCTTGCGCTCGGCTTTAAAGGGCAGGTTGTTTTGGCCGGCGGGACGCAGATGCTGGCAGTTTCGGCCCTCCTGAAGGCCCTCGGCGAGGAGGTGGGCAGGTTTATGATAGCGACGACGAGGTGGGTGCTAAGCGATGGGAGCGCCACATTCTCCAGCACGGCCCGGGAGATAGGTGTTATGACCTACTCAGCCGACCTCGACTTCTCTAAGAGCGAGTTCAAAGGCCTGAGGGACTACGAGAGGGGCTACGTCAAGGAGGGCGTTGGCGCTGGTGGAGCCACGTGGTTGGCTATCAAAGCGGGCTTCTCGCCAGAGGACGTCTCGGCCAAGGTGGAGGAGCTCTACAGGGGGCTCATGGAGATGAAAGCTCCCTGAGGAGCTGACTTTCGTCCAATTTCTCTTTTGATCTTCGTGCTTTCCTGAACTTCAAGCCCGCTTCAGCGCCACGAGCCAGTACCTGCTTTCCCTTGGCCCCATATCCCTCTTAAGGTTCCCGTATACCCTCACATCGTCGAAGCACGACCCTGCCATAAGCCTCATCTCCCTCGGCGTGTAGACGTTGAGCTCATCGTCCACCATGAAAGCCCTAACGCTCCCGTCCGGCCTGATTATCTGCACGAGCCTCTTGAAGCGGAGCTTTTGAAAGGCCGGCTCGAGCTCCCGCCAGTCGGTGATTACAATCCCTTCTTCCCCCTTCCTCTCGTCCCACACCGTGGGATTGGCCCTTCCGCTATAGTGCCACGCCGGGAAGTCCGCTATGAACACACCTCCCGGTCTGAGGGCCCTCTTCACAGAATTAAACAGTTGTTTAATTGCAGACTCATCGAAGTATGTAATCGATGAGAAGAACATGGTCACGGCGTCAAACTCGTCCTCGAAGTTTATGCTGAGCGCGTCCCCCTGGAGGAACTCGACGCTTAAGCCCCTCCCCTCCGCCTTCCGCCTCGCGATCCTTAGCATCTCCCCGTGAAGGTCCAAACCAACGACGTCGTATCCCCTCTCCGCGAGCTCAAGGGTCGGGATTCCCGTGCCGCAGGCGAGGTCGAGAACGCGGCTAACCCTTCTTCCCGCGTCCTCCCTGAAGATTTCCTCGACGAAGTCAATCTCCTCCTTAACCCTCTCGGCCCTTCCTCTGTAGATGGCATCGTAGTATTCAGCGAGAGCCGTGTAGAGCTCGTGCATGGCACCACCGGAGTATGAAAAGCAGTTCAGGTTAAAAGCCTAACTCCCTTAGTGTTTCAATGAGAATATCGTTCTCCTCCGGCCTTCTCACCGAAAAGCGGACGTACTCGGGTAATCCAAAGCTCGTGCAGTCCCTGACGAGGATGTCCCTCTTTTTCAGTTCCTCGACGGCATTTCGGGCATCGCCCACGCGCTTTATGAAGAAGTTGGCGTCGCTTTTAACTCCAAGGGCCTTTTCCATCCGCTTCTTCTCCTTCCATATAAGGGGCATGGTCTTCTTGAGGTGCCTGAACTTATCCTCCAGCAGAAACTCAAGGAAGGCCACACCCGTCGAGCCTATCCCCCACGGCATCCTCACGCTCCGGAAGGCCTCCGGGAATCCAAGGAGATAGCCCACCCTTATGCCGGGCAGTCCGTAGCTCTTCGTGAAGGTCCGGAGCTTTACGATGTTCTCCCCATCGGGGCTTTCGGGATTTTGCACGAAGTCTATGAAAGCCTCATCGAGCACAAGGAGGGCGTTTTTCTCTTCGACGGCATCCAGGAGGGGTTTGAGCTCCCCCTCCCTGTAGAACCGTCCATCGGGGTTGTTGGGATTGCAGAAGAAGACGATTGAGCCTTTTTCAACGATCCGGGAAAGTCCCTCCGGGTCGTTCGGCCCTTTGACGACACTCGCCCCGAAGACCCTCGCGGCCCTCTCGTACTCGCCGTAGGTGTGCTCCGGGATTACGACCTTCTTTCCCTTAAGCACAATGACTCCGAGGAGGTAGAGAGCCTCCGTAATACCAGCGGTTACCGTTACATCCTCACCGATTAGAGAGGACAGGCCCTCTTCGAGGGCTTCGTAGTAGGGGTAGCGGTTGCTTATCTCTTTGGCACGTTCGAACACCTCACCCAGCCATTCCGGCGGATACGGGTTGAGCGAAGCCGAGAAGTCGAGGAGCCCTTCCTCCCTTGCCCCACCGTGGTAGGTTTCGAACTTCAGAGGTTCAAGCACGGACACACCCCCGTTGAGAGCAGTGAAAAGGTTATTAAAACCCATTCGGCAACGATGAAGGTGGAGACCCTCAAAGCCCGTTTTATGTCCTCAACGCCGGGCTCTCTCCCCGGGAACCGGTAAACCCCTCCCTTCTCAAGCCACACCCCGAGGACTGCACCCATAGCTGCTATAGGCTTGTCGGAGTTTATTTTAAAGCGCGCGAGCCTCCAGTAGCGGAGCACCCTTCTCCCTCCGAGCGGGAGGTAGAGGAGCACGGTGATTCTAGCCGGGATGAAGTTTAAGATGTCGTCAAGCCTGGCCGAGAACTTCCCGAAGTACTCGTAGCGCTCGCTCATATATCCCAGCATGGCATCAAGGGTGTTCACTGCCCTGTAAACCATCGCCCCCGGCAGGCCGAAGAGGAGGAGGTAGAAAAGGGGAGCGATGACGGAATCGTTCAGGTTCTCGGCGAGGCTCTCTATGGCCGCGGAATTCAGATACGCCTCATCGAGGTTTGAAACGTCCCTGCTGACTATCATTGATACTGCCTTCCTCCTTTCCTCGATATTATCCACCGCCGTTTTTGATACGTGCTCGTGGAGGCTCCGTATGGCGAAGGAGCTCTTGAGGAGGTAGATGGCCAGGAGGTAGTTCAGGGGGGAGGGCGCGTAGAGGGGAAGGAAGGAGAGGGTGAGCGCAAAGGCCACCACCACTCCGGCCGTGAAGAGGCCCGCGATGAAGTCAATAATGGGAGAGCGCCTTTTGTAGAGCGCATCCATATAACCCGCTACCCTGCCGAACCACACCACCGGGTGAAGCCTCGATGGCGGCTCGCCGAGGATGAAGTCCCAGAGCAGGGAGGCTACTATGAGGAGGGTCATGGGCCTAGTGGATATTTTATCCTTTTTAAGCCTTGCCCACCAAAAGGTTTATTGGTGCCGGCCCATAACCTTCGGAGGGTGTTAGGATGGAGGATTTTAGGGAGAGGGGACTGGCATTCTACAAAGCCGCCAGAGAGACTTTTGAAAGAATAAAAAGAGAAGAACCGAGTGTTGACGGCCTTCTGCGCCTCCAGTCCAACGTCCTCCTCAACCTGGCGGACGCTTCGCTCTACCTCTTTGCCGCGGGGGACTTCGAGGGAGTGGAGGAAGTGTACGGACTTTTCAGCGAGGTTATGGACTTCCTGCGGGAGAACGGGCTTTTCCTGAGCGATGGGACCCTTCTCCAGCTCGGGGCCCTCGAGAAGGTAGATTTGGAGAGGGGCTTTTCCCTCGACAGGCGCTTCTCTTCCCTCGGTGTCCCAAAGCCAGTCCAGGTCTGGGCCAACAGAATCATAAGGTTCCACAGGTACGCGGGGCTGATAAGGGAAGGGAGGGAGATACCATCCGGCTTGATAGGCGACCCGTTCTATGCACTCTTTGCCACGAGGGACGAGAACGACCGCTCATTCGGGGCATTCATAACCGCCCTGCGCAGGCTTTTCGAGCACTCGAGGGTTTCGTGGAGGCTCATGGCGGAGCTTCTGAAGTGGGAGCTCCTCCTCGGCACCCTAGAGCCGGGAAGGAGGTACGAATGCCCTGATGGGGTGTGCGAGACGTTTGAGGGGCACTTTGAGGTTTCCGCAGGCTTCCGGGAGGTCAGGCTCTCGGATGAGGTGAGCATCTACGAGCGCCGCGAAGGGGGGAAGAGGATAACCCTCGAGCTCGCCGAAGGGAGCGCGGAGATGCCCCTCGGTGAGGTGGTTGAACTCATAGGGATCGGCAGAGGTGTCGGCTTTGTGGCGAGAAAGCTTCCTTAGGCCCTTTGAGGAGGAAATGCTCGCGTTGAGCAACGCACCCCACAACGGCGGCCTCTTTAGAGCGAGGGGATTCTTCTTCATGGGCGTGGAGAAGAACTACAGCGGGGATTACCGCAGGGACTGCCGCGAGTTCGAGGGTGCCCACGGGGTGGAGCGCTTCGTGGGCTTCATGACCGCCGCGAACATTCCGGAGGTTCTCTCCAAAGCGAGGAGTGGAAACGTTAGGGCCTACGTCACGGCCGGGATAACGAACCCCGCGATAGCCGGCGAGAGGGCTCCTCCGTGGGAGCCGGGAACCATAAACCTCGCCATCATTGTTGAGGACGGTCTCACGGTTGGTGCGCTGGCCAACGCGATAATGACCGCGACGGAGGCAAAAACCTACACCCTGCTGCGCCTTGGGTACAACGCGACTGGAACGACGAGCGACGGGATTGGCGTTTTTGCCTTCGAGGGGGAGAAGGAGTGGACGGGGACAGCCACGGAGCTCGGGCTGAACATCGGCATCGCCGTCAGGGAGGCCCTCGAGGAGAGCATAAGGAAATGGGAGGCGCTCACTGGAGGGCCCTGAGGACACCTACGACCCCTTCAAGGGGCGCGTCCGTCTTTATCCCCGTGGGGGAGAAGTGGGTCCTGCTGGCGTTAAAGCCTCCCTCCCTCAGGGACTCCACGACGTGGTCAGGCTTCCTCACCTCGAGGCCGTTCCTCTTGGCGATCATGGAGAGCTCGTAGAAGAGCGGGATGTCGAGCTCACCGTTTAGAATGCTCAGGAACTTGAGGGCCTTCTTTTTCTCCGCGAGCTCGCTCTTCTCGGCTTCTTCGAGCAGGGCCTCCACAAAGGAGTCATCCTTGAGCTCGCCGAGCCACATCGGACCGTGGGCCTTTCCCCGGGATGGGAGGAGCCCTTTCTCCACCTCAAAGCGGCCCGTTTTCTGGTCGAAGTAAACGTAACCGAGCTTCTCCACAGTCCCGTCCCCCGCCTTCGCCCCATCTTTGAGGCGGAGGAATGCCCTGAAGTAGTGGTCGCGGTAATAAGCTAGGAGAACCTCGAAGCCCATATCGTACTTGCCGATGTACCTCGCTATGGTTCCAAGAAGGATTCTCAGACCGGTCTCGTGGCACAGCTCGCCCCTCAGGGGAAGGGCGTTGTACTTCCTTATGCAGGCGCTTTTGTAGGCTCCGCAGAGCACGCCCGTGTCCGTGGCCGTTACCGCGAGGTAGCCCTTCCTCCTGACGGCCCTCAGAGAGGCGTCAATGAAGGGAAGGGGCGTCCCGAAGGGGTCGAGGTCAACGAACTCGAAGTGCCTGAAGTTCTCGTCCATGAGTAGATTAGCGTCGAGGTTGGTCACGACGAGCTCTCTGAGGCCTTTAAAGAGGGCCCTCTTTTCGGAGCGTTCCGGAGAAAGGCCGAAGTTGAGTGAAACGTTCCTGATTATGAGCTCGAAGGCGTCGGGGTTTATGTCGTTGAGCCAGACCTCCTCCACCTGACTCTCGAGGGCGTACCTTATCCCCCTTATCCCTGTGGCGCTTAGTGCATCGAGGGCGTTCCCAACTCTCAGAACCCTCACGGCGAGGACGCTTACGTCCCTGTTGAGCGCCATCACCGGGTTGTAGAAAACCGGCGCATCGTAAATCCTCTCCGCCTCGGGGACGAGAATCCTTGCTTTGCCCTCTTTTATCTCGCGAAGCTCCACGGTCTCACCGAAAAAAGTTTGGGAGGGGATTTTTAAACCTGTCGTCACCTTATGATGACTTCATCGCCGAGGGCCTGACCTGGAAGTCCAACCTCAAAGTAGACCCTCACAACTCCCTTCTCGCCGTGGGGCCTCAAAATCTTCCCCGTGATCCTCTTTCCCCTCGGGCTCTTCCATACGACCTTCCTGCCGATGTAGCGGGAGGCCTCCTCCCTCGTCCTCACTCCCTCAATCTCCACCAGCATGTGGTGGTTCCTCTGGTTGTGCTTCCCTCTGGCGTAGTTTAGGATTACACCCCTCATCACTACACCACCTCGAGAATAACCTTCCCTGAGGGGTTTTTAAAAATTGCGCGCCAAAGCTTTTAAGCTCCCGGGAGTAGCATCACCTGGCGGATGAAGACCCTTGCCCAGTCTGAGCGATGATGACGTCGGTATTATCGGACGCCTGGGGAGGCGCACTGCCACGTTTTTCGCGCCTCCCCGTTAGATTATCCCCTCCGCGAAGAGCTTGTGGTATGCCTCGAGGAGGGCCTTTTTAACCCTCGCCGGGCCGTACTTCCTAAGCGCCGCCTTCAGACCCTGTTCGTGGATGTGGGAAACGATTATATCAACGTCCTTGCCCGCGGAAACTCCGCTCTCAACGTAGAGTTTGGCCACTTCCCCTGGCTCCCTGTAGTTTAAGCCTTTGAGGAGCTTTAAAGGGACGGGCTCCACCCGCTTGACCAGCTCGAACTCGATTACGCTCACCTTATCTTCGGCATCCAGCGGGCCGTAAATTCTCGTCAGGGCATTTAAAAGCTCCTTAACGTCCCTGAAGCCGTCCTTCCTTGCGTCCTCATTGGTGAGCTCCCCCACCCGCTTTTTGGTCACGCCTCTGATGAGCACCTTCGCAACGGCGGTGTCGCTGGGGCGCGAGACAACGTAAACATCCCTTCCAGGCTTCGCCTCGTAGTCGCCGAACCTTATCGTGGTCGTCTTCTTCCCAGAGAGTATTTTCGGGACGTAGGCGCTATCCACCAGCATGAACTTCCTTATTTGAACCCTCGCCACCGTTCAGCACCTCCAGAACCTCCGGGAGCTCCAGGAGGTCGTTTATCACGAAGTCGGCGTACTCCCTGTATTCAAGCTCCGCGTTTCTTCTCTTTCCGTAGCGGAACCAGACCGTGTGCATTCCCACGCCCTTGGCCCCGTAGATGTCGGAGTAGAGCCTGTCCCCCACCATCACCGCCTCTCCGGCACTCACGCCAAATACCTTGAGGGCCTTCTGGAATATCTTGGGATGAGGCTTTTTCACGCCCTCAAAGTCCGAGATTATGACCTCCTCAAAAAAGTCGTCCAGCTCAAGCCTCAGAATCTTCTCCCACTGCTTTATGGGGTCGCCATCGGTGATTATGCCAAGACGGTAGCCGGCTTTGCTGAGCCTAATGAGGGTTTTGCGCGCGTGTCTCACATCTCTGAGCTGGGTAAACTTGGTGTTGTGGTAGCCTATAACCCCAGCCGCCACCCATTTGGGGTTGTAAGGAATGTCAAGCCGCCTGAGGAGGTAGTCAAAGTGACGCGAGAAGTTGCTTCCGTATTCGTTTATGAGCTCAAGAAGCTCGTTGTAGGCCGTCTCGAAATCCACGGGGAGACCGTGCTTTATCATGTTTTCAATCGCGTTTCTCCGGGCTCTCTCGGCGAGAACAGAGGTATCGGCTATCGTATCATCCAGATCAAAGAACACAACCTCTATCATCCTCCCACCGATAAAAAGTAGGAGAGAGGGTATTTAACGGTTGCGAAGGGGCTCCCGGACGATGCTGAACTCCATCGGGGCGTAAAGGGAGTCCCTCAGTTCCTCAACCTTGCCGGCAAGCATCCCGTTGAGTTTCTCACTTCCGTTGCCGCCGACTTTGGCCGCTAGTACCGCCTCAGCCTCAAGGGCTAAGCGGTAGCTCTCGATGGCGTTCCAGTAGTACCTCCTCTCAATGGTGACGAAGGTGCCGTTCAGGGGTATGTGCTCCCATCTGAGCCCCATTACGAGAACTCCGCTTCCCAGGCGCTCGGCATCCTCCGCGGTGGAGAGGGCATAAATCCTTTTCCTGAGGGTTCTTGCACCTTCAAGTGCCCCCTCGTAGTCCCCCTCAAGGTAGGCGCTGTAGAAGCTGTTCCACTCGCTCAAAAGGCCGGGAGGGATCCCCCTGGCCCTTGCCTCCGGGACGGTGCCCTCTCCGTTCCACTTCCACCTCTCCAGGGCCCACGCGGAGTAGTCGGCGTACTTGAAGCTCACGTTGATGAATGCAATGCTGAAGTTCTCAAGGAACTCGGACATGTTGAAGTCCCCGTTTATCTCGTCCACATTGTTAGCGATGTAACTCTGGAGGGCCAGTATCTCGCTCTCGCTCCACCCCTGCTCTCTGAAGTTTTCAACGGTCTCAGGAGGAAGACCATTTTGGGATACCTCCTCCGCCATGGCCCGTAGCTCTTCCTCCGTGTAGTACAGCTGAACCCCCGAGGCTTCAAGCTCTTCCTTGGCCTCCCAGACGAGAGTGGATATTGTGATGGCGTTGTCTATCCCATCCAGCGTGGAATTTATGAGCGCGGGAGCCAGGGTTTCATTGGCGGTGGCGTTGAACTCAACTATTAGCCCCGCTGTGCGCTCGAGTATTTCCCAGAATTCCGCGTATGGGTCGGTGCTTTCGGCGCCGGCCGGGATGGAAAGGAAGATGAGGCCGAGCACAAGGGGTACCATCAGCTTTCTCATGCTCTGCATTTTAGCACCTCCAATCATTCCAAAGTTTTGAGGATAGGTGGGATTTAAATACTTTTTGGAAAAGTTAACAAGTCCTATCCCCCACCGAGGGAAAGGCATATTAGGAGAAAAGGTCAGAGGCCAACGTCGAGGTATGGGCCCTTCTTCCTCTGGCGCATCTGCCTGAAATATGCCTCCTCCTCAAGCCATTCCTGGATCAGCTTTTCTAGGGGCCACGTTAGTGAGATCGGCGTTGTCGTGGCGTATATAACCCTCCTGAAACCGAGCGCCCTCATCTTTGAGAGAGCCTCCTTAACCTCGCGGTTCTCCATGCCGTGCATGACGAAGAACTTCCTGTCGTGCCAGTCGCCGCTCCCCTCGAGTGAGGGCGCCCTGTCAATTATCTCCTTGAGAACCCAGTCCCTGCAGTAGCTTGGAACCTCGTAGACCTCCTCAAAAGCGGATTTAATCAGCTCGACCTCTTCCCCTGAAAAGCCTATTATGAGTATCATGAGACCACCTCAGCATTTCTCCGCGAGACATGACTTAACCTTTTCGAGGAGCCTCTCCATAACATCCCCCGCACTCCCGCGGAGGACGACGTCCGCCAAGTGCGTAATGCCCGTGTTCTCGGGGTTTACCTCTACGAGCCTGCCGCCCTCGTCCTTCACTATCATGGGAATGTATGCAGCCGGAAATACCTGCGCACTCGTCCCTATGACGAGGCAAACATCGGCCTTCTTTGCGAGGCTGACGGCTCTCCTCCATTCCGATTCCGGCAGGGGCTCACCGAACCACACCACGTCCGGTCTTAAGAGGGCACCACATTCCGGGCACCGTGGAAGGGCTTTTTCCTCTATGAACTCCTCAAGTCTGCCGCTCTCCTTCAGGTTTTCCCTGTAGGAGCAGGAGGAGCATTTGACGCGGTAGATGTTCCCGTGTAGCTCAACAACGGTGTTACCTGCCTCGCGGTGGAGGTCGTCTATGTTCTGGGTTATCACCGCCTTCAGGAGGCCCATCCTCTCCAGTTCCGCAAGGGCAAAATGAGCGCGGTTTGGTTTTGCCTCCATCATCTTCCGCATCCTCATTCGGTAGAAGTCCCATACGAGCTCCGGGTTCCGGGAGAATGCCTGGGGCGTTGCCACTTCCTCTATGCGGTAGTTCTCCCACAGGCCGTTCTTTCCGCGGAAGGTCGGTATACCACTCTCCGCACTAATACCTGCACCTGTGAAGGCTATGAGAAAGCGGGAGCGCGCTATCAACCGTGCGGCTTCCTCTATCATGGCTACCCCCAGGGATTTTATGTCCCCCGGTTTTATAGCTTTGCCTCCGGAAAGCTTAATTATCGGGAACTCCAAGGTTTGGGATAAGGAAGTGACGCAACCTCCGTGAGGGTCTAAAATGAAGTACAGAAGAGGGGCGAGTGCTGAGAGGGAGCTCATAAAGCGGCTTGAGGAGAACGGCTTTGCAGTGGTGCGCTCGGCGGGAAGTAAAAAAGTGGACATCGTGGCCGGCAACGGCAGGAAATACCTCTGCATCGAGGTCAAGAGCACGAAGGGGGACAGGATATACCTGAGCGATGAGGACATCGAAAAGCTGACCTCCTTTGCGGGCCGCTTTGGGGGGGAGGCGTACATAGCGGTGAAGTTCATCGGGGATGGGTGGAGCTTCTTCGAGCCCAAAAGCCTCCCGAAGAGCGGAAAGAACTTCAGGGTGGATAAGAAGCTCGCCAAATACAAGGCGCTCACGTTTGAGGAGGTTATAGGCGTTCAGAAGAGCCTCTTAGAGGTGGTGAAAGGTGAATAAGTGGATAATACCGTTCATAATAGCCATGCTCATTCTCCCTGCGTCATTCTCTACCGGAGAGGCCGTTATCGTTCTCCAGCCGCTCCAGACATCATTCACTGGCGAGCCGGGGGAGAGCGTTGACGTTGCCTTCAACATAACCA
Source organism: Palaeococcus ferrophilus DSM 13482 (assembly GCF_000966265.1). Lineage (NCBI taxonomy): Archaea > Methanobacteriati > Methanobacteriota > Thermococci > Thermococcales > Thermococcaceae > Palaeococcus > Palaeococcus ferrophilus. The sequence continues at coordinate 70,200 of NZ_LANF01000006.1, forward strand.
ACATGGGCAACGAGACCGCCGGGAACGTTCTTGTACTCATAGAGAACCTGCCCGAGGGCGCTACATATACCCAGGCCGTTTTCAAGGACGTCGGTCCCAACGAGACAAGGGAGGGCCACGTTCAGATAATCCTCAACAAGGTTCGCGCCGGAGTTTACAACGTAAACCTCGTGGCGAGGGTCACGGGACAGCCGGGACTGTTCAAGGTGCCCCTCACTCTGAGGGTGAAGACGGTGGTGGACTACTCGCCCGTTATCGAGGTTGAGGACAGGTACCTCTACGGAAGCGACGTGACGGTAAGCTGTGAGGTGCGCTCGAACTCCAACGGGGTGATAAACGGCCTTATTGAGATAGAACTCTACAGGGGGAAGGAGCTCCTCAAAAGGATAGCCGAAAGCACGTACATCGCCCCCTACGACAAGAAGGAGTACCGCATCGTTCTGCCGAAGCCCGACACCGGGAGCTACCTCGTGGTGATGCACACCAAGTTCGGGAGTGAGGAGAAGACGGTGAGTAAGTCCTTCGAGGTTTACAGGAGGAACCTCGCCTATGAGGCCTACTTCGAGAACGGGGTTATAACCGTCAGGGTGTACAACGAAGAGGGCAAGGGGGTTGAGGGAATTCCCGTTAACGTGAACGGAATGGCCCTTAAGACGGACTCCAACGGCCTCGTCATGATCGAGGCAAAGGAACCAGGGAGCTACCGCATAACCATGGACTTCGATGGAAAAACCGTCGAGACCGTTGTGGAGGTAAAGAAGCTCTTTTTGGACTACTCCCTCTCCAACGAGATGCTTGAGGTGTACGTCAGGGACTCGAGCGGGAAGGGGATAGCCAACGTGAGCGTGTCCGCGGAGGGCGTTAAGGGGAGGCTTTACGGTGTCACCGACGAGGATGGAAGCGTCGCTTTCAAGGTCTCGCAGCTCGGCTACGGACCGGTCAGGATAAAAGCCCAGAGCTCACACTTCCTCGGCGATGAAAAAACCCTGAACATCCCGCGCCCCACCACACCGACCCCCACACCAACTCCCACGGTAACCGAGACAGTCACCTCCACACCAACGCCCACCGAGACGCTGAACGTCACAAACACCACGATACCCACGCTCCCCGTGGAGGAGGGAAGAAACTACGGCACGCTGGCCCTGATACTCCTCCTGTCCGCTCTGACCCTGACGGGGAGCTCCTACATGGCCTTCTTCAGGCCGGTTATAATGGAGGAGCAGCTGGACAGGTACTACTTCATAAAAGTGCGGGCGCCGAAGCTGAAGAGTATGAAGGAAGTTAACATCATCAGAGAAGTCAACGCCGTGGATGCCCGCGCCACAAAGGGAAAAGTAACTATAGACGGTAGCAGAATAGTGTGGGAAATCGAGGAGCTGGAGCCGGAAGAGGAAGCCTCCCTCCAGATCCTTCTTTAGATTGACCAGCTCCCCTCTTTTTTCAACACTTCCCGCGCCCTCAGGAGGCCCTGCCTGACACACTCCTCGATGTCATCTCCCCTCACGTATCGAGCAAGGAAGCCACCGGCGAAGGCATCGCCAGCTCCGGTGGGGTCAACTATATCCTCCACGGGCAGGGCAGGGAACTCCCTGAACTCGCCGTCGTAAACGAGCACTCCCCTCTCGCCGCGCGTTATTATGACGGTCTCCGCACCCCATTCCACCATTTTCATGGCGGCACTCCTGATGTCCCTCTCCTCCGTTATCGTAAGCGCCTCCCGCTCGTTGGGGAAGACGGTGTGGGAAAGGGAGATTATCTCCCTCATCAGCGCCTTTTCCGTCCGGTAGGCCTCCATGTAGGTGGGGTTGAAGTCCACGGCAACCCTCTTCCCTTCCAGCCGCTTGAGCACCTTGAGCTGCTCCTCGGGGGGTATGGGGCTTATGTGGAACACCCTCGCATCGAGGTACTCCTCCGGGATGGGTGTCTCTCCCATGAGCCTCGCGACCCCCATGTCCACGGGGGCATCAACGCTCCCGTCCTCCCTGTATATCATGTATATGTGGGCCGTTTTGCCCTCGAGTACCTGAACGCCGCGGGTGTCAACGAGTTTGGAAAGCCTTTGCATCCACTCCGTAGGGAAATCTCTACCGACCTTGCTCACGAGGCCGACCTTTGCTCCACTGAGCGCGGCGGAGGTTGCCACGGCCGCCGCCGCTCCCCCGGGACGGAGTATCTCCTTTCCTCCCGGAAAGATTATGTGATCTATAGAGATGTGTCCAAGAACCACCAGCTCCATACCGCTCCCCATGGTGCATGGGGGAGAGCGTTTAAAAACCTTCTCCGAAAGAATAGAACATGAACCACCGGAACGTTCTTTTCACCGCGTTCCTAAAATATGCCGGAGTGAATGTAAGCATGGTGGGGAAGATGGAGTGGAAGGCCGTTGGTGTAATAATGATGATACTCACCGCGCTCATACCACTGGGTCTCTCCAGCGACGAGCCGGAAGTTAGCGGGCTTATGAAGACCCTTGAGGGAGCACACCTGCTTGCAGAGGAGTGGATAACACCGCTAAAAGACGAGCTCCCCGCGGATTCCCCAATTCTTAAGGACTACTCTCTGGCAGAGGAGTACAGAACCAAGGCCCTCGACGCTTTCTCAAATGGCGACGAGGTTGCTGCAAGGGAGTACGCGTTGAAGGCGCTCCACAGCTACCGTCTGGCCCTTGAGGGGGTCAAAGAAAGCGGGGAGACTTACAACGCCAGCGCGGAGAGGGTGAAGGCTGGACTGGAAAGGCTTAACGCATACTTCACCCGGGCGGAGGAGCTTATACGCTCGGCTAAAAGGGGAGGCCTCGACACGTCGGATGCCGAGAAACTCCTGAGGGAAACAAGGGATTCCTACTCCCAGGCCCTGCACGAGCTCAAGGAGGGAAACGTCGAGGGGGCCCGCAAGAAGTTTGAGGAGGCCGAGTCAAAGAGGAGGGAACTCGATAGTGTTCTCAAGGAGCTTCAGGAGCGGAGCCTAAAGGAGCGGGAGCACGACTTCGTGAAGGCGTTTCTGGTAAAAACGGAGAGGGGATTGTGGGCCGCGAGAACCTACCTAGAGGCAGCTAAGAACAGAGGGCTGGACGTTTCAAGGGCCGAGGAGAGGCTCGCCAAGGTTGAGGGGGCCTATCTAGCGGTGAAGACGCTGGCCGAGGAAGGCAGGTGGGACGAGGCCCTAAGGGCGATGAAGAAAAACGCGCCAATCTTCACAGCTTTCTTTGAGGAACTCAGGCGCGTGGAGCACATAATGGACGGTAAAAGCTTTCCGAACGTCCAGAGCTTCCAGGAAAATCTGGGAGAGCGGGTGCGGAAGGATACCCTCGCCCTCGAGGCCCTGAAGAGGAGGGGCGTGAACACGGTTCCGGCCGAAATAGTGCTCAGGAACGCCGTGATGGAACTCCAGACCGGGAGGGAGCTCCTCAAGCGCGGGGAGCCCGAGAAGGCCAGGGAGCACTTCCTGAGGGCGCTGGCGCTGCTGAAGAGGGTGGAGGCATTCATAGGGGAGAAGAGCTGAGGTGGTAGAATGAAGAAGGCGGCTCTAATCACTCTCCTGCTCATAATTCTTCCCCTTGCGTCGGCCCAGTATACCGCTGAGCTCTCCCTAACGGTCTACAGGGACGGCTACGTCGGCGTTGATATAAAAATAGTCCCGGATGAGTACACGGCACAGGTCAGCATCCCCCTGCCCGGGAGCACCTACGAGAGCCTCTTCGTTGTGGATGAGGAGGGAAACCCCCTCGACTACTCCGTGGAAGGTGGCACGATGGTCATAAACACGGGGAACGCCTCCCTCGTGGAGGTGAGCTACTACACCCCCGACCTCACCACAAAAGCAGGCCCGGTGTGGACTTTGAGCTTAAACAGCAGCGTCCCCTTCACCGTGGTTCTGCCCGAGGGCACCACGGTCGTGGACCTGAGCGACGTGCCCCTCTCAATAGCGGGGGAGAACATAACGATGCCCTCCGGAAACCAGAGCATAAGCTACGTGCTGAGCGCGTCCGTTAACGTGGAGGAGCCGTCTCCCTCAGGCAGCTCATACACGCCCGCCATAGCTGTTATCCTCCTTCTCTTTGCAGCTCTCGCCGCGGGGGTTTACCTACGGCGCCCGCGGGAGAAAGGGGAAGAGAAACCCCTGGACAAAGATGCCTACCTAAAGAAGATGGAGGGGTTTGAGCTCAACGACTACGAGAGGGATGCGCTCCTCTACATCCTCGAGAGGGGCGGCAGGGCCAGCCAGGCCGAGGTAAGGAAAGCCCTCGACATACCCAAAACCACAGCGTGGAGGATGTTCAAGCGCCTCGAGAAACAGGGGCTGGTGAAAATCGTCAAGGGGTCAAAGGAGAACTGGGTGGAGCTCAAACCCTGAGCTCACGGCACTATCTCCACCTCTATCTCTTTTCCATCGCTGGTGTAGGCCTTAACGCTCCAGTACTCGAAGGGGAAGCCGATTATCAGGTGAACGCCCCCAAATTTTGAAAAGAAGTGAAGGTCTGCCTTCGATGGTCGAGGGAGGCCAGGGTGGGAGTGGACCGTCCCCTTCACGTCCTCGTCGTGAGGGAGGAGGTAGGTGTCGAAGAACACGCTCCCCCTGCCGTAGTAGCCCTTCGGGAGTATAAGCACCTCCTCGAAGATTCCATCCTTCTCCCGAAGCAGGCCCGCGAACTCGTTTGGGTAAAAGCTCCTGGCCATCTCAAGGAGGTAGTCGAGGAGCTCGCGCCTTATTCTGGCCTTCATACTTTACCCTCCAGCATGTCGAGGGGGGTGTAGAGGTTTATACCCTCCTTCCCCCTGCACATGTCCATGGCCTTATAGAGCTCCCTGAGGAAGAGCTCCCAGAGCTCCCCATCGCTTTTGAACTCCTCGAGGACGCGCTTCAGGTTCTCTTTTTCGTGCCTGAGTTCAAGGCTCGAGTGCAGTGCCCCGTAGTCTGCTTCCCCTATATCCTCGCGTATGATGTACCTCGCCAGGGCGTTCGCGGGGAGGGGTGATATGGGTATCGAGAGGAAGAGGGCGTTTCTGAGCTCCGTTTCTTTGTAGGGCGAGATGGAACGGAGCCCCCGAACGACCACGCCGTACTTCTCTGGTATCTCCGCCGTTCTCGTCACCATGAGCCTCCTCCTTAGAAGGCCCCTTTTGACGTCGAGCCTTATCCTGCCCTCCCTCACGAGGAGGGCCAGCGTAACGCCCACCGCCGCCGAAGCCGCTTCAAACGTGTCGAGGCGCTTCTGCCAGTCAAAGAACCTCGCACCCTTCTTGAGGGAGCGGTTCTCCTTCGCGAACTCCTCCGCAAAGAGGTAGATGATCGCCGCCGGTGATAACACCTCACTCACCCGGAATGTAAGCGATGGCCTCAACCTCTATGGCAACGCCCTTGGGGAGGTTGGAAACCTCAACCGCGGCCCTGGCCGGCTTTGAACTATTGAAGTACTCTGAATAAACCTCGTTCATCGCCCCAAAGTCGCCCATGTCCCTCAGGTAAACCGTCACCTTGACGACGTCGTTGAGGCTCCCTCCGGCAGCCTCGACTATGGCCTTAACGTTCTCGAGGGCCTGCCTCGTCTGCGCCTTTATGTCCCCCTCAACGAGCGCTCCCGTTTCGGGGTTTATGGGTATCTGCCCTGCTATGAAGAGGAAGCTGCCAGCTTTAACGGCCTGGCTGTAGGGGCCAACAGGTCTCGGAGCCCTTTCAGTAAAAACAATCTCCTTCATGCGAGCCACCGTAAAAATTTGGAGAAAAGGGGTAATAAGGTTTTTGAGCTATGCGAAGGTGTAGTAGTACTCCCCGATTTGCTTCTGCTCCCTGTCCTTAACGCTTCCTTCCTTGTTGGCCCTCGGCCTTCCGGTGTCCGGATCCCTGCGGAAGGTTATGCCGACATTAGCCAAAAAGCGGTTCATTCCCTCGCGCATCTCCATTGGAGGCAGAGCCCTTCCGTGCTTTCCGGGCTCGCCCTCGAAGACCATAACGCGGTCGCTTATGTAGTCTATCATGAGGACGTCGTGCTCGACCACGAGGGCGGTCTTGTTGTTCTTGGCCATGAGGTTCCTTATCGCCTTCGAGACGGCCAGCCTCTGCTCAACGTCGAGGTAAGCGGAGGGCTCGTCTATGAGGTAGAGGTCGGCATCCTTAAGGAGGGCCGCCGTTATGGCCACCCTCTGGAGCTCTCCACCGCTGAGCTGGCTTACATAGCGGTCGTAGAGGTCTGGAATCCCGAGGGGGTTGAGGAGCTCCGTCTTGTAGAAGTTGCTCATGAGCTTGGAGGCGTCTATCTTGCTCAGGAGTTCGAACACCGTCCCCTCGTAGTCGGCCTTTATGTACTGGGGCTTGTAGGAGACCTCAAGCGTCCAGTCAACCTCGCCCTCCGTCGGTTTCTCCACTCCAGCGAGCATTTTCACAAAGGTCGTCTTACCAATACCGTTGGGGCCAACGATGCTCACCACTTCCCCTATGTAGAGCTCGCCACCCTCTGCCTCGAGTTTAAAAGAGCCGTAGTCCTTCTTGAGTGCCGGGTACTGGACGAGAACGTCCCCTCCCTGGGACACCCTCTCGCTCGTCTTCGTGAAGCGTATCTCGTAGGGCCTGAAGCGCACGTTCTCATCCGGAAGGTAACCGCTGAGGAAGACGTTTATCCCCACGCGCGTGCTCTTGAGGGTCGAGAATATACCGTAGGCGCCGGGCTTACCGTAGACTATGTGGATGTTGTCGCTGAGGTAGTCCAGAACGGCTAAATCGTGTTCGACCACGAGGACCGATTTACCCTCCTCGGCCAGCTTTCTTATCGCCCTCGCTACCTTCAGCCTCTGCCTTATGTCGAGGTAGCTCGAGGGCTCGTCGAAGAAGTAGAACTGCGCGTCCCTCGCCATGGCCGCGGCTATGGCCACTCTTTGGAGCTCTCCACCGCTGAGCTGGCTTATCTCCCTGTCGAGGATGTTCCCAAGCTCCAGCTCCTCCACGAGCTCCCCCATGATTCCGCGCTCGTCGGCTTTCTTCAGGAGGTCACGAACCTTGCCCTTGACAACCTTGGGGATTAAGTCCACGTACTGCGGCTTCACCACGGTCTTGACCTTCCTCTCCTTAAGGGCCTCGAAGTAGTTCTGGAGCTCGTTGCCGCGGAAGGCCTTTATGACGTTGTCCCAGCTGTCGTTGGAGCCGCAGAGGTTTGGTAAAAGCTCACCGGAGAGTATCCTAACGGCAGTTGTCTTACCCGTTCCGTTGGGGCCGAGGATTCCCGTAACGCTACCTGATCTCACGACTGGGAGGCGGTAGAGGACGAAGGAGTTGATGCCGTAGCGGTGCACACAGTCCTCGTCTAGCTCCTCCGGAAGGTTCACAATGGTTATCGCGTTGAAGGGGCACTTGTGGACGCAGATTCCGCAGCCGGTACAGCTGGCCTCCTGGATTATGGGCTTATAGTTATCCTCGTCTATGACTATGGCCTCTCCACCCATTCGATTAACCGGACAGACGCGCTCACACAGGAAGTGACCGCACTTGTCCGGGTTACACTTGTCGTAATCAATGACCGCCACTCTCGTCATGTTCTCACCCACAGTGCCTCTGGGAGGGTGCTTTAAAAGGTTGCGGGAGATTTTATGCAAAACTATGCATATTTTTTGCCATTAAAAATAACCCACCGTAATGTTTAAAACCACAATATCTTATAAACCCTAAACCGTTAATTCCCGGGGGGTGTGAGAATGAGGTACACCGTGACATCAGCGTTGCCTTACGCTAACGGGCCAATTCACGCGGGGCATCTGGCTGGGGCCTACCTTCCGGCGGATATCTTCGTGCGCTACCTCCGCCTGAAGGGTGAGGAAGTGATTTTCATCTGCGGAACGGACGAGCACGGGACGCCGATAACATTCCGCGCGCTGAAGGAGGGCAGAAGTCCGAGGGAGATAGTTGATGAGTTCCACGAGCACATAAAGACGACCTTTGAGAGGGCGAAGATAAGCTTCGACTACTTCGGGAGGACTGAGTTACCGGTTCACTACAGAATAAGCCAGGAGTTCTTCCTCAAGGCCCTTGAGAACGGCCACCTCGTTAAAAAGGTGAGCAAGCAGGCCTACTGCGAGCACGACAAGATGTTCCTCCCTGATCGCTACGTGATAGGCACGTGCCCCTACTGTGGCGCCGAGAACCAGAGGGGGGACCAGTGTGAGGTCTGCGGGCACCCCTTAACTCCCGAAATCCTCATCAACCCGCGCTGCAACATCTGCGGCAACCCGATCACCTTCAAGGACTCGGCACACTACTACATCCGCATGGGGGATTTCCAGGAGAAGCTCAAGAAGTGGGTCGAGGGGCAGGAGCACTGGAAGCCGAACGTGCGCAACACCGTCCTCGGCTGGATAAACGAGGGGCTCGAAGAGAGGGCCATGACGCGCGACCTCGACTGGGGTATTCCCGTTCCGCTCGAGGACGAGGATATTAAGGGAAAGGTGCTCTACGTCTGGTTCGAGGCTCCCATCGGCTACATCAGCATAACCGTGGAGCACTTCAAGCGCCTCGGCGAGGAGGAGAGATGGAAGGACTTCTGGCTCAGGGGAAGGAGCAAAATAGTCCACTTCATAGGCAAGGATAACATACCCTTCCACGCCATATTCTGGCCGGCCTTCCTCATGGCCCACGGCGGGGACTGGGAGCTGCCCCACGACATCCCCGCGAACGAGTACCTCCGTCTTGAGGGCAAGAAGTTCTCAACGAGCAGAAACTGGGCCATATGGGTTCACGAGTTCCTCGATGCGTTCCCTGCCGACTACCTCAGGTATTACCTCACCGCAATAATGCCCGAGACGAGGGACAGCGACTTTTCCTTCGCGGACTTCAAGGCGAAGATAAACGATGAGCTCGTTAACATCCTTGGAAACTTCGTGCACAGGGCCCTCACCTTCGCCAACCGCTACTTCGATGGGGCCGTTCCGGAAAGGGGCGAGCTGGACGAGCTCGACAGAGAGGCCTTTGAGGAGATAGAGAAAGCTTTTACCGAGGTCGGAGAGCTCATAGCGGAGTACCGCTTCAAAGATGCACTCAAGAGGGTTATGGCGCTCGCGGCATTTGGGAACAGGTACTTCGACTATAAGAAGCCATGGAAGACCGCTAAAGAGAACCGTGAGAGGACTGCCACAACGGTCAACGTCTCGCTCCAGATCGTTAAGGCCCTCGGGATACTCCTCGAGCCGTTCCTGCCGGATGCAAGCGAGAAGATATGGCACCTCCTCAACCTCGAAGAGGTTAAGCGCTGGACCTTCGAGGAAATTCCCGCAGGCCACCGCGTGAGGCAGGCAAGCCCGATGTTCAGGAAGGTCACGGACGAGGAGATAATCCACTTCATAGTTAACTACATCGGAAGGGGCAACCCCGAGAGCGCAAGAACGCTCCTCGACAAGTACTACAGGAAGGACGACGTGGTGAAGGTCACGCTCGAACGCTTCGGCGAGGGGAGGAAGGACGAAGCCCTTGCGCTCCTCAAGGCCATCTACGGCGAGGAGGCATTTAGCAAGCCCAAGAAAACCAAAAAGAAGGAAAATAAGGAGGGTAAGAAGATGGAGTACGTCAGCTTTGATGAATTCATGAAGCTCGACCTCAGGGTCGGAAAGATAATAGAGGTTAACGACCACCCCAACGCGGACAAGCTCTACGTGGTCAAGGTTGATCTTGGAGATGAAGTCAGACAGCTGGTCGCTGGCCTGAAGAAGTACTACAAGCCGGAGGAGCTCCTCAACCACTACGTCGTCATCATAGCGAACCTCGAGCCCAAGAAGCTCCGCGGTGTGGAGAGCCAGGGAATGCTATTGGCAGCGGATGACGGCGAGCGCGTGGCTTTACTCATGCCGGACAAGGAGCTCAAGCTCGGCTCAAGGATAAGGTAAAAACTAAAGGTTGAGCTCCACCCAGTTTTCCCTCTTTTTCTTGTATACCCTAACCAGCCCCTGCTTCTCGAGGCGCTGGAACATTCTCCACGCGGTTGTTCTCGGTATTCCCAGCATCTCCCTAACCTCGGACTGCTTTGCCCTCCCTCCGCGGTCGAATACGTAGAACAAGGCCTTTTCCTCGTCCTTTGTCAGCTCGTACTGCCCGAGCAGTCTTTCGAAGTCCTCCCTGCTTATGCCGGGGGACGACGTCTTCTTCCCATCTCTTTTGATGTAGGCAAACCCCGCCACCCCAAGGATCAGGAGAGCCGTTAAACCGGCGAGCAGTGCCCCGCTTCCCGGTCTCCCCGGGGGGGCTTCATTTTGGGACACTGTTCCACTCACGTTTAAGGGGGCCTCAGTGGAGGACGTGCCAACAGGACCTCCCACAGGCGATGACGTGGGTGAGGATACCGTTTTTGCCCCGTCCGTCCGGTATTTGATGACGTAGGAAATGCTCTGATTGCCAGGGGGCATCAGAAGGGAGTTCCCATTTATCTCAAGGGGTATGTCCGTCAGGTCAACTATAACCGCACTCTCGGGGAAGGTTACCCTAACCGCTACGTCGGAGGAAAAGTGAACACCCCATATGGAGCCGTTCTTGGCGGTTAAATCAGGGGTGTAGTACGTAATCCTGAGGGGGGTGGCGTTTTCAAAGTAAACTATGAGCCTGCTCCCGTTTACCTCGTAGGGCACGGGGTTTCCGATTTCATCAACGACGGTTAGACCCTCAACGTTCGGGGTAAGGAGAGGAATGGAAACGCTCACGGTGTAGTTCTCGGGCTGAACTGTTTGGGCCACCCTAACGTATCCGTCGGTGTAAACAGTGAGCTCAAGTGATTCGATGGCGTACTGCCCCGCAACCACGGGGATGAGCGAAAGGAGTACGATAACCACTGCCACCAATTTAGCCCTCATCCCAACACCTCCAGAAATTTGGCGTTACTGCTTTAAAAAGATGACCAAAAGAGGAGGGACTCACTGCCCCTCCTCGTCCCCTTCCTCGTGATCATCGCTCTCGTTTCCATCCCCGCTGTTCATCTTGTCCGAACCGTCGCTCGGATTTTGCTCCTCTTCGTATTCCTCGCTCTGATTCTGGTCCCCGGGGGTATCGCTCTCAGAGTACTCACCATGCTGTTCCGTATCTTCCTCGTCTTTCTCCATGCGCTCCTCTTTCTCTTCCTTTTCCTCGTGATCCTCGTCCTCTTCCCATTCCTCTTTCTCCTTGTGGTACTCCTTCTCTATCTCCCTTGTTTCCTCTATTATGTCCTTTAGTTCATCATTGATATCGTGCAACATGTCGAGCGCTTCCTCATACTGCCCCTCCTCAACCAGTGCGTTGAACTCCTCGTACATCGCCTGAAGTTCCTCAAGGTTTTCCTGGAGGTCCGTTGAGTTCACAGTGGAGTTTTGGAGCGTGGATATGAGCTCCTGCATGAGCACCATCTGCCCCTGGAGTTTTTCCACAAATGTCTGGCTTATCTCCTCCGCCCTTGCGTCCACTATCTGCTCCGAAAGCTCCTCAATGGCGTCCTCCAACTTATCCTTGAGCTCCTTGGCGTACTCAAGGTCGCCCTCTAGTGCGGTAAGGTTACCGTTGGCAATGTCCTGTGCAACCACTGTATACGCGGCCTTGGTCGCGTTGTAGAGTTCCTCAACGGGTGTTACATCAATGCCCTCGCTCCTGCCCTCTTCTATCACCCTCTCGGCGTAGGGGAAGTATTCCGCAGACCTCTGGAGCTCCTCCTTCGCGTCGAGGGCAAGCCCATAGTACTCCTCCTCAGACTCCATTTTGGATTCCCCGTGCTCCTTATAGTATTCGGTCAGCTCCTCCACGACCTCTTTATAGAGGTACAGGGCAGACATTGAGGCGTTTATGCTCTCGCTGTAATTTGCCGCGTTGTAAAGCTCCCACGCCTGTGCCCTAAGCTCCTCTGCCTGAATGTAGAGTTCGAGAGTCTCGTTTGGAATGGTCGAATTGTTGGCCCTAAGATCCGCCATCAGGCCCGTCGTATAGTTGGCGACGTTGTCAACTATCACGAGCATGTTGTATGCCATAGTAATGGTTGTGTTGGTCTCGTTCGTGGTTATGTTTGACGTGCTGCTGGACAGTGTCTGGTTGGCCACCTCTGGAGTACTGGTTTCCGTTGCGTTGATGCTCGCTGCCCACGCCGCCGTGCTCAGCGGTATCAGTGCCCCCATAAACAGTACAATCAATATTCTTAAGTTGCCCCTCATGGTTCTCACCTGTATTCAACTAGGAAAAGCATGTATATTAGGAACATGCTGAAATTACCGTGTTTCAAAATGTTTCTACGTGTTTCTTTGGCCGGGATATTCCCATGTGGCAACTACTAACTCTCTTACAGTCCCCTCACTCCTCACGCCCACTCCTCCTGCTCAAACAAGCACCCTTTCTCAACCGACATCCTTAAACACAATATCATTATATTGTATAAGTGGTGATGCCATGAGAGAAGCTGCCTACTGGGAACCGCTTGACGGAGGGAGGGTAAGGTGCCGCCTCTGCCCCCTCAACTGCATCATAAACGATGGTCACCGCGGTTCCTGTAAAGTGAGAAAAAACGTTGGGGGAAAGCTTTACACCCTCAACTATGGCAGGGTATCCTCCATGGCCCTCGACCCCATCGAGAAGAAGCCCCTTTTCCACTTCTACCCCGGTTCGTGCGCCTTCTCCATAGGCACCGTCGGGTGCAACATGCACTGCAAACACTGCCAGAACTGGGAGATAAGCCAGGCGGACGAGAGTTTTCCCTACCTGAGAAGCGTTTCCCCACGGGAGATCATGAAGCTGGCGGAACAGTACGGCTGTGAGAGCATAGCCTACACCTACAACGAGCCGGTCATATGGTACGAGTTCGTCCTCGACACTGCCAAGCTGGCCAAGAAGGAAGGCTTCCACAACCTAATGATAACCAACGGCTACATCAACGAGGAGCCCTTCAGGGAACTTGCACCGTACATAGACGCCATGAACATTGACATTAAGGCGTTCAACGATGAGTTCTACATGAGGATAGCCTCCGTCCCGAGTGGGGAGCCGAGCAGGAGAACTGCCCTAATAGCGAAGAAGGAATTCGGAATCCACGTCGAGCTGACCTACCTTATAATCCCGACCCTGAACGACGAGGAAGAGGAAATTCGCGCCTTCGCCCGCTGGGTGGTTGAGAACCTTGGGGATGACACACCGGTCCATTTCTCGCGCTACTTCCCCCACTACCGCCTTCATCTCCCGCTGACCCCGGTGGAGACGATAGAGATGGCCTACCGGGTTGCCAAGGAAGAGGGTTTGAAGTTCGTCTACGTTGGAAACATTCCCGGTCACCGCGGTGAGCACACGTACTGCCCGTCCTGTGGAAAACCTTTAATAGTGCGCTGGGGCTTTAGCATTGAAGAGTATCATATCAAGGATGGAAAATGCGAATACTGCGGCACCGAAATTCCCGTGGTCGGGGAATACTCGGGGAAGAGGTACCGCGGAATGTGGTGGTAGTCATGGAGAGCGTCCAGGTTGTTCTTTACATTGAGGGGCTCGGGAACGAAAAGAGGGCCCTTGAGGAGGCCATGAAAAAAACGGCGGAGAGCCTCAGAAAGGAAACCGCCGTGAAAGTCAAGCGGGTGAACGTGGAGAATGTAATAGAGAACGACGAAGTTGAAGAGCTCAAATACTCCGGCATGATCGAGGCGGAGATTGAAGGTCCCCTTGAGGGTGTTGTTGGAGTGGTCATGAAGTACGCCCCGGCGGTTGTTGAGGTCCTCGGGCCCGGCAGGCTGGAGGTCGAGGGCAGGAGACTTATGAAGCTGCTCGGTAACGTTTCATTGTTTATGGGTGAGCTCATGGAGAGGTTCGGTGGGCTTGTCGCTTACCCTGAGCTGGACGAGCTCCCGATGCCGCAGATTGGATACTCCAAAGAAGAGCTGGAAAGCTTTATCCTGGACGAGAGGAACATCAGATACCTGTTTATCATCGAAGCGTTCGGAGAAGAAGAGGAGAAAGTAAGAGAAACCATGCTGAAGGCTTTTCTTCTCGAGGGATGCAAGATTAACAAGGTGGCTGTCAAGCGCGAGGAGGGAGAGGGAAGGGTCAAGCTGTTCATCGCGGCCGAGCTGCTCTCCCCATTCGAGGTGATGTTCCAGCTCACGGCCAAGTACGCGCCGGTGGCGATATCAATAGAAGAACCTGAGATAGTGGACATCACCGCCACGGAGCTTCAGAACGCGCTGACAGATTTAGCGGGCTTCGTCTACGAGCTCGTCCACAGGCCAATAAAGAAGAAGCTCATCGAGAAGGACACGTTCAAGTTCAGGCTCGGCTCCTGACGAAAAGATATTATCGGCAAATGGCGAAGAGTCAGTAGGCATTTAATTAATCCCCTTTGCATTTTTACGGCGATTATCGAGCTTTTTTGCCCTCCAGAAAGGGTCTGAAAGCGAAAAGTATATAAAGTGTGATGGCACAACATGGTAGTGAAAGACCTTGGTAGGGCTTAGCCCATAAGGTTTGGAGGTGTATGAAAAATGAAGGTAAGGAAGATCGCGGCCCTCGCAGTTGGTGCCGCAATGATTGGCGCAACCATGGGATACGCCAGCGCTCAGCTCAACGTCCCGAAGGACTTCTTCGTTAAGGACGGAATGCCCAACGCTAAAATCGTGGTTGGAAGCAACGCAGCCGCTATGGACGTTGCCAGCGCGGCCGACATAGCCGTCGCCATAGGAAGCATGCTCTACACGGCCGAGGAGGTTCAGGCCGACGGTGTGAGCGTTGTCGTTAAGAAGGACATAACCACCTACCCCGACCCGATAAAGGTTTACAGCAACTGGTACGAGGACTACGGTACCGTAACCGCTACCAAGTACGATGAACTCCCCACCGACGCCTGGTGGAACGGAAGCGCCTACAACGGCAGCTACACCGACTGGGACGCCATAACCCCCAAGTTCACCACTGAGATTGAGAACATGGACTCAATCAAGGGCGACAAGCAGATTGACTGGGACATCAACATTGACAAGATAATGATCCTTGACAGCGACGGCAAGACCCCTGACCAGACCGGTAACCTCCCGCCCAAGAGTGCCACCCTTAAGATACCGGCCGGAAACTTCACCATCACGTTCAACTTCGTCATCAAGAAGTGGGAAGTCACCACCAGCAGCACCGACCCGCAGTGGGGTCTCACCACCACGAGCACCGAGACCGTCGTTGACGACGACCAGCCAAGCGGAGGCGTTGAGAAGGAGACCGTTTACAGCGGCATAACCTCCGGCACGACCTTCACGCTCCTCGGCAACGAGTACTACGTCCTCAACGTCCAGAACGACACCCTCACCTACGGTAAGGACCACGGCGTCCAGTGGTTCCACGTCGGCGACGAGATGGAGTTCGACGGCTACAAGATACAGGTCGTTGACATAAGCATCAACGAGCAGAGGGTCCTCCTCAGGGTCACCGCCCCCGACGGAAGGAACGACCTCGTCATCATAAGCGTTACCGACGGCGAGAAGGACGTCAGCGAGCTCTCAACCAAGTTCAACCCCGGTGAGCTCGTCCTCACGCTCGACAACACCTTCGTCGGTATTGACGGAAACCTCATCGCCCAGCTCGAGATAAGGACCAACGTCGTCTCAGTCAGCAGCGGCGATGAGTTCATTTCAGGCTGGACCGCCACCTTCCTTCCGGGAACTGGCAACACCATCGAGACCATCGTCCTCACCAACAAGAACGACCTCAGCGGAAGTGACCTTGACATCCTCGGCAAGTACAAGGTCTCCTACGAGTTCCACGAGTGGACCAAGACCGCCGACTTTGACAACGACGGTGAGGCCGACGACACCAGGTACACCGCCAAGGCCCAGATCGTCATAGACCCGACCGAGAAGGTCTACGACGAGAAGGAGCTCAAGGTCGGCGACGAGCTCGAGGGCTGGAGCATCGAGCAGATCAAGGGCGCCACCTACACCAAGATAACCGTCAACCCGGCCGAGAGCATAACCGTCCTCGACACCGAGGTTGACCTCAACGCCGTTGACAGCAACCTCATCCTCGTCGGCGGACCGGTCGCCAACAGCGTCACCGCCTACCTCGTTGACCAGGGACTCAGCCAGATCAACTGGTACCTCAGCGATGGAGACATCGAGTTCATTGAGAACGCCTTCGGCGACTTCTCCGTCATCATCGTTGCCGGTAAGAACAGGGAGAGCACCAGGGCTGCCGCCCAGGAGCTCCTTGACTACCTCAAGGACCTCGCTTGAATTCTCTCCCTCCCTTTTTAATTAACTTTTCTGGAGGTTTTTGAATTGGACAGAAAAGCGGTAGCATTGATTTTCATTGGCCTCATGGTAGTAGCTTCCTTCGGAACGCTCATATACGGTTACACGCGCTTCGATTCCGTGGTACACAGAGGAAACCCCCTCGCGGTTAAGGCGATAGAGGTGCCCTACGCAAACCAGCGGTACACTATCCTTCTGGGGAGCTTCATCACCGGAGACCCCACCGTTGATCTGAACGTAACCCTCCGCGCCGTCTACGACGAGGCCACGCTAATCGTGGGGGACTCATCGTTCAAGGGTTGTTCTGGAGATGCGTGCGTATGGCGCACGAGAACGTCTGCGGAGCTCGGCGCCACCATCGGGGCACTAATGGGGAGAAAGTACTACTACCAGGCCATCGTTGAGGGCAAGGACAACGCGACGGCGGAGCGCATAGCGATGGAAGAAGCCAAGGCACGCATCCACACGGAGTACCTCGCCTTCATGAACAAGGCGATGCTTGGACTCGGGAGAATCGGCAACTCCAGGCACCTAGTCGTCCTCCTGATCGGGCCGAGGGAGGGGGCCAAGTCAAACAGGATATACACCCCGAGGCAGGGAGTGCTCGTACTCGAGGCCACGGATGAAAAGACGCTCTTCGTCGAAGTCCTTGTGGTGAAGACCATAATAAACTCCCAGGTGGGTCAGATCACCGAAGGGTGACCTTTCCCCTGAGGAGTTCCCGGCTTTTTTCATCTTCCACTATATCGAGAAACTCCTCCTCACTCCTGAAAGGCCTTTTTGAGAGTATCTTTACCACGGTCTTTTTCCCCACCCCCGGCAACTGCTGGAGCACCTTGGGACTCTCGTGGTTAACGTCTATGGGAATGGGAACTCCCGTGATGCTCCTGAAGCCGTGTCCCACTATAAGGACACTGTAAAAGCGGTTGGTTGGAACCGCCTTGGGAATGCCAACTATGAGTGGATAGCTCCCTATCTGCCGGCCGTAGGTGAGACCGTTGTCAAATACCTCAGCACGAACATCGTGGAGTACCGTTCCAACCGGGACAACGCGCTGGAGCATGGGGAAGTCAATCTCATGCCTTATCTTGTACTTGTAGTGCTGGATGAGCTTCTTGTGCTTCTCAGTCCTGACCTTCTCCCTCATGTGCCAGAGGGGCGTTCCCGGGAAGACGACAACCTGCCGAATGTTTATGCGCCTCACCATCAACCCATCGTCAAGAAGCCGCTTGAGGAAGTGGAAGGTTATCTCGTAGCTTTTCTTCGTCTCGCCCGGAAGGCCAAAGATTATGTTTATCCCCGGCAGAAGCCACGGCATTCCGTTGGGCCCCCTTTTCCCACCGATTTCGTTGAGGATCCTGACGGCTTCGTAGGTCTCCTCGGCTGTTGCGTTGAGGTTGTTGAGTTTGGCAACCTTCGGGTCGGCGCTCTCGAGACCGAAGGCAACGACGTTGCCGGCTGTTCCGTATTTAATGAGGGTCTTCGCTATCCTTCTGCTCTCCTCGGGGTAGTTCGCTATAACCGCTGGATTGGCGTTGTCCACGTGAAGCGTCTTAATGTCCGGTGCAACGAAGCGTATTCCGCGGAAAAGCTTTTCCAGTGCATCGGGGTTAGGTATGGGAACCCTCCCGTTGGGCTTAGCCATGTACGAGAAGATACAGCTCTGCCTGCCCACACGGAAGTGCCTCACACCGAGGTCGTAGAGAGTCTTGACCTCCTCAACGATATCCTCAACCGGTCTGTCCTCAACTTTACGGTAGCGAACGGGCTCGGTGCAAAAGGAGCAGCCGCCTATGCCCATAGCTTTTGGACAGCCCCTCTGTGTCTCTATCTCAACTATGACGAAGTCGGGATAATCGGGGAACTGCTTGACAACTTCAGCCCCAATAATTGCATAATCTCCCAATTCGTCGTAGTTTCTGAAGCGGAATGGGTCGGCGTCCTTTGGGTTCTTGAGGTAGTCGAACAGAAAAGCCTCGAGGTCGCCGTACACGATGTGGTCAAAAACCGACTGGGCAAGGAGGAGCTCGCGGGAGCCTATCTTGGTCCCGCCTTCGTGGGCCGAACCCATGAAAGCCGGCCCGCCGAGGATTTTAACACCCCTCAAGGGGCGCAGAAATCTCGCCACTTCCTCCACCTGTGAAGGAACCGCGGACAGATACTTTCCGGGCGTGTGGAGGCCGCCGATGTAGATTATGACGTCGGCCCTCTCAAGTATCTTCGCGGTATTGGGAAAGTTAGGGGTTTTATTCTTGGTCTTTATACCCTTCTCACCCTCAAAAGTCGCCCTGAGGTCGTCTATTGTGAGGTAGAAAATTCTGGCGTCCTTCCTCGCCTTCTTTATCGCCCCGTAGGCGTATCGGGGGTAGATACCGAGGTAGGGCGGGACGCCGAGACCAGCCGGTTCGTCCGTGTAGCCGTCTATTATCGCAACTATCATGGTTTAGAGTGTGGGGGGAGGGTTTAAAAGTCCAGCGGCCGCTCGGGTGTGGAACTTAAAGGAAAGGAGGGCCTCAGCGAAGCACCCCCTCCGCCCTCAGAAATTCCTCTATGTCCTTCACGTCCTCCACATCCAGCTGAAAGACCCTTTCCTCCCCGTGGGGAACCCTCTTTATGACATCCCTGACCGCTTTAAACCGCTCCCTGTCAAGACCCAGCATGTGATGGGAGTTCTTCAAAGCCTTGGCCACCTTCTGCCTTCTGTGCTGGAAGAGGGCCTTAACAAGGTTCTCGTCCAGCTGGACCTGTTCCTTCTTCGGTTTTGGCTCTAAGATAACCACCGCGGAGTCCACTTTGGGCCGGGGGTAGAAGGCACCATTTCCTATGCGCTCCACGAGCTCCGCGTTGGCCTTTGCCCTCACCGCGAGGGAAAGCCGGGAGTAGTTCCTGTCCCCTGGTCTCGCCACCATCCTCTGGGCAAACTCGAGCTGGTATATGAGAACGGCCCTCTCGAAACCGTGCCTCAAAAGCCTGAAGGTTATGGGGGATGAAATCTGGTACGGGAGGTTCGATACGACCTTGTTGAACTCCGGAAAGGGCACCTCAAGGGCGTCCCCAAGGATCAGCTCCACGTTTGACCAGGAGTACTCCTTTTTCAGTATCTCCACGATGCGGGCATCCTTCTCCACGGCGTAAACCTTCCCCGCGTGCTTTGAGAGCTCGTCCGTGAGAACTCCAAGTCCCGGCCCTATCTCCAGCACCGTATCCGTCTCCTTCAGCTCAGCCCTCTCCACGTTTCGCTTCACTATATCATCAACTATCAGGAAGTTCTGACCGAGGGAGTGTTCGGGGCGGAGGTTGTACTTCTTGATGAGCTCAAAAACGCGCCGGTTTATCATGTGATTCACCGATAAAAATAGGGAATTAGCGGAAGAGCCTGTCGTGTCCAACGAACAGGCGGTACTTGCACTTCCCGCTCAGCTCGTCCATCACCCTTCTGGCGAGCATCTTCACGGGATCCGGGAGCCCCTTAACGCGGTGCTTCAAATCCTCAAAGCTCTCAAAGGGGACCTTACGCTCCTCCAGTATCTCCCACATGTGCTTCTTGCCTATTCCCGGTAGGAGCTCGAGACTGTGGAGCTTGTTCGTTATGGGGGGAGCCTCGTTAAAGAAGCGGAGGAAGCGGTCTTCGTTGTGTTTGATAATCTCCTCCACCACGTATGGGAGCTCCGCCCTGGCAGTTGAGGTTAGTTCGTCGTATCCGATTTTCCTATTTATCTTTATTATCTTGTCCCGCGGCCCCTTACCTATGAATATGCGCTCGTAGAGGGATAAATCAGTTTTGGGGGTCACCTCAAGGAGGGTGAAAGCCTTATCCCCAATAACCTGGGCCAGAGCGTGTTTTAATGTTCTGTTGTGATCCAGGTCAACGTAACCGGCGGGCATGTAATCTAGCACGTAGGCGTAGTCCTCATACTCTGAGTGCCTGTGCCGCCTCTTATTCATACTCGGACCGTAAGATGGGTATCCTCTCATTTTCACTCCCCCAGAGTTATAGGCATAAACGCCTTTTTATACTTTTGCGCCCGTATATGATGTCCCCTCAACCGAAGCATGCGGAAGGTTTATCTAGTATCACGGGAAGTTTTAATGTGAGTGGTTTCGGACGATGGTATCATGAGTGAGATGTACTATGGTTTAATGAGCCTCGGGGGCATACTGGCCCTTGTGGGGATATTTCTCACGTGGGGGCTCTCCAGGAGTGTCGAGACAAAGGAACTCGGCACTAAAAGGCTCTCGAACCTGCTCCTTCTGGGTGGACTTCTAACGGCCCTCGGTTTCATAACGACAATGGTCAACATCTCCGAGGGTGTCATAACATTCGCGATACTTCTCGGGCCGGCGGTGATAGTGTACTCCCTCTCGGAGAGCGGCCTCGTGAGGGCAAATCTCCTAACGCTGATACAGGTCGCGCTGGTGGTCGTTGCCGCCCTGGTTTCTCCAGGTAGAAATTTTCGAATAGCTGGGATAGCATCCTCCATATCCCTAGTCCTTCTCATCAATGTGATCACAGGATATCCCAGAGCACCGACACACTTCAGAAGGCTGGCGTGGCTTTCCTCATGGGGTCTCGTGGCGTTCTTAATGATGATGGCTTCACCGAGGACGGGCACCATCGGTCCCGTGGTTTACGTGTTCTCCATGGCACTGTGGATATACACACTACTCCATCTCCTTCACCTAATGAACGCCGAAGTGGAGGCGTCCAAAGGGAGCATCATTGAGTGAATACGATGAGCGGCTAAACGTTTATATTCACGTTTTTCCAAACATTATCCGGTGATTTTTATGGAAGATCCGTACGCCTGGATGGAGAACCTCAACGATGAGCGCGTTCTGAAGCTCGTTGAGGAGGAGAACAAGCGTTTCAGAGAGTTCGTCGGAGACCTCAGCGATGAGCTCTTCCCCGAGGTGTGGAAGCTCTATTCAATTCCGACCCTAACGGGGGCGAGACTCACCGACAAAGGCATAATAAGCATGTTTAAAGAAAAGGACAGGCAGGTTATCCGGTGGCTCGGTGGGGATGTCATCGTTGATTCAAAGGCCCTCGAGGCCGAGTTCAACGATGAAGTTCTCCTACAGGGATTCACCGCGGATAAAAGCGGCAAGAGACTCGCCTACAGCTTCTCGATCGGTGGTGCCGACGAAGGGGTGACGAGAATAATAGACCTCGAGAGCGAGGAGGTCATAGAGGAGCTCAAGCCCTCGGTGTGGAACGTTGTCTTTCTGGGGAACGGTTACTACTTCAGCCGCTTCTACAGGCACGGTGAGACTCCAGACGGTGTCAAAGCTCCAGCCGTAAGGCTCTTCTGGAAGAATGAGAAGGAAACCCTGGTTTTCGGAAAGGGCCTCGGTTCGGGCTACTTTATGGGGCTTAGAAAGAGCACCGACGGAAAGTGGGCCATGCTCACCGTAACCTTCGGCTGGAACAAAGCTGATATCTACATCGGCCCGATTGAAGCCCCGGACCTCTGGGAGAAGGTTTACTCCGCGGAGGTTCCCGTGGAGCCCATTGATGTCGTTGGGGGTAAGCTCTACGTCCTCACGAGGGAGGGAAGGGGCCTCGGGAAGGTAGTTGCCGTTGAGGGCGAGAAAACTATCGAAGTCATTCCAGAAGACGAATTCCCGATCGAGTGGGCCGTTGTGATGGGGGATAGGGTACTGGCCGGGAGGTTAATCCACGCCAGCCACAGGCTTGAGGTGTACTCGCTCGACGGTGAGAAGCTCGATGAGATTGCCTTTGACCTTCCCGGAAGCGTCTACCCGCTCCACACCGATGGGGAGAGGGTTCTCCTCAAGTACGAGAGCTTTACCGTGCCCTACAGGCTCTACGAGTTTGATGGTGAGCTTAGGCTCATCGAGGAACAGGAAGTTGAGGGAGACTTTGCCGTCGAGGAGGACTTCGCGGTAAGCAGGGACGGCACTAAAATACACTACTTCCACGTTAAGGGTAAGGAGGACAACAAAAAGGTTTGGGTATTCGGCTACGGCGGCTTCAACATCTCCCTTACCCCGAGGTTCTTCCCGCAGGTCATTCCGTTCCTCAAGCGCGGCGGAACCTTTGCGATGGCGAACCTCCGTGGGGGGAGCGAGTACGGCGAGAAGTGGCACCGCGCTGGAATGAGGGAGAACAAGGGGAACGTCTTCGACGACTACATAGCGGTGCTGAGCAAGCTCAAGGAGGAAGGGTACAGGGTTGCTGCGTGGGGAAGGAGCAACGGCGGACTTTTAGTTTCAGCCACGCTCACGCAGAGGCCGGACGTTATGGACGCGGCCCTAATCGGCTACCCCGTCATCGACATGCTCCGCTTCCACAGGCTCTACATCGGAAGCGTCTGGGTTCCCGAATATGGAAACCCCGACGACCCCAAAGACAGGGAGTTTCTGCTGAAGTACTCCCCCTACCACAACGTTGACCCGAACAAGCGCTATCCTCCAACGCTCATTTACACTGGCCTCCACGACGACCGCGTCCATCCGGCCCATGCGCTCAAGTTCTTCGCGAAGATGAAGGAGATAGGGGCACCGATTTACCTCAGGGTAGAGACCAAGAGCGGCCACATGGGTGCCTCTCCAGAAACGAGGGCGAGGGAGCTGACGGATTTGCTCGCCTTTGTTCTTAAGACTACATGAGTCTTTGATTTTCACATTTCTTTTTCATCTCAAAATGCAACAAGTTAAATCCCAATGTGAAACTACGATGTAAAAACCTATAACTCTCAGTAGGAAGAGTAAGTGGGGGGAATATGCGATGGATAGGATAAAGGTGCTGGCGTTAGTAGCTGCTGGTTTAATAACTCTTACCACAGCGGGCACGTGGATAACTACTAAAGATTTGAATCTAACCCTTGCCATATTAACGCTCGCATCAACGATAGCCACGGTGATCATGGCGATTACAATCTACGAGCTTGATATCGCGATAAAAGAGCTTAATTTTGAAGCTATTTTTGCAACCTACAATCTCATGGATGATAAATTAAAGAGACAGTTGAAAGAAATCAAGTCATGGAGATCGAACAATATTTCAGTTGAAAAGTTTCTAAGGGATGCAGAGAAAAAGAAAACCGTACAGGAAGCCAGTAGAACCCTTAATCAGGTAGGATACTTTGTTTACAAAGAATTCGTCGGAGATTGGTTTATCCAAGAGCAATATGCGGGCTTGATACTTGATTCTTTTCTCGCTATGAAACCATATCTTAAAGCTCTTCGTGATGCTTCTGAATGCGATAAGGATAATCTCGACAAAGAAGAAAAAGAGTCCTGCAAAAAGAGTCCATGGTTTATGCGTCGCTTCTACCTTCTCTTAGTGATTATCAGCTATGAGTATTTGAGCAGAAAATTTTCCCAACAATTGGTGGCACTCTTTAAAGACTACGGATTTAAACCCCACAATCCTGTTCCCAAGGAATGGATTGAAGAGGATATAAAGAAGTGGCTCAAAAGGAGGGGGTACAAACAATACATATAATCACTTCTCGACGCCCCTCCTCACTTTGACGGCGAGCCCGCTCTGGAACGCATTCAGTTCCTCACCGTTCAGCAGGCTCTGTCCCGTGGCAAGGAGCTCATCCCTTCTGTTAACCACAAGAACCTCGTCGTAGGGCCTTATGTTGGGGTCGGCATCCACTACAAACTTGGCGAAGACGCTCTTGCCCTTCCTCGCGAACGGTTCCGCGTCTTCATTGACCACGACACGCATCCTCGGGTAGGGGAGGACTTCAAGGAGCCTCTTGGCCCCTTCAATGCCGAGCGTTAAAAGTCCGTCGTCTGCCCTGAACGTCGCTAAATGCTCACCCCCGACCTTTATCTGCCTCGGCATTCCCGTCTTCCGGGAGAGCTCGACGAAGGCATCTTTAAAAGCCTCTCCAGCCCCCTCACCGAACTGGTACTCGGCGATGGCCATTATGTAACTCCTCGCGTTGTTCTTGGAGGGCCTTTTTATGCTGAAGTCCTCCTCACCCTCGCTCTGGGCGAAGGGATAGCTCAGGCTGAGGTACTTTGGTATTTCGCCGAATATCGGGTGTGTTATCGTCTCCGGGAACCTGGTCTTAACGCGCTCGGCCCTCTCCTTCGCCCTCACCGCGGTCGGCCACTTCAAAGCCTCCTCGCTAACCTTGAAGAAAGCGCTAGCCTTGGTTACTGGCTCGTTCTTCTCAAGGTACTCCTTATACTCCAGCAGCCTCTTGTAGGCCGCGAACATCTTTGGATGACTCCTAGCTCTCTCGTCCACCAGTTCCCACAGCGTGCCCTCCTTTATCGCCTGCTTGACCCTGTTGAGTTCCTCCCTTATGACCCAGAGGTTGTGCAGAGCCAGAAGCCTCGTCCTCTCCTCCTTCGGCATCTCGCGGAGTTCCTGCGGCGTGTAGCGGGAGCAGACCGGGCAGGAGCACGGGAAGTACTCAAGCTCCTCAAGCCTCTTCGTCCCCTCAGGTGTCATGTAGCGGTCGTCCTTGGCGTAGAGTGCATAACTTGCGGAGTCGAAGAGGTCTATACCCATCGCAACGGCTAAGGCGAAAACCATCGGGTGGCCGGCGCCGAAGAGGTGAACCGGCCTATCAGGCCTGAGGCCCATCTTTGATGAAATAACGACATCAACCAAATCCCTGTAGCGGTAGCTCTCCATGAGCGGAACGACGGCGCCAATTGGGTGAATCTCAAAGTCCATTTCGCTGAGCTTCTTCGCGGCGTAAGTTCTCAAATCTGGATAAGTTGAGCCCTGAACCGCGGCGTTCATGGCTATCTCCTTTATTTCCCTGGTCTCCCTGGCCCTTTCGAGGGTTATCCTGAGGTCTTCCTCCGCTTTCTCCCTCGGCGCGTCCGGAGGTGTTGGAATGTCGAGGAAGGTGCCTACGTCAACGCCTATATCGTGCTGGAACCTTACTATCTCGTCGTTGGTCACCTCAACGCCGCCGTAGCGCATGAGCTGGAAAGAGCCGGAGTCAACCTCAATTATCCCGTCGTAGTCGAGGAGTTTGTGGATACCGCTCTCGAGGGCCCTCTCCCTGAGCTCGGGGGTTTTGTAGATGATGTAGGAGTTCGTAATAACCATCCCGAAGCCCATCTCTTTGAGCTCCTTGGGGGTCACGATGAGCTGCTTCGGGTTGATAACCGGCATTATGGCCGGCGTTTCTATCGTCTTCCCGTTAACGGTAAGCTTCCCAATTCTGCCCGCGGCATCTCGCGCCTTAACATCAAACCTGAACTCGACCATTCTCACCACCTCCCGAGAGTAGGAGGCAGGGTTTAAAAGTCTAAGCTAAAAGCTGTGAAGATACCCACGAGAACGTAGGTAAGCAGTCCCGCAAAGAGGGGTGCCCTGACCCAGCCAGCGGCAATATCTTTAACGACCACAACGTTCACCCCCTCACCCTTGTAGATGCCGAGGCCAGCTATCGCCCCGACTATTGCCTGGCCCGAGCTTACGGGGAGGCCCATTAAGGTGGCCACTGTAACGGCTAGAGAAGCTCCGAACTGACTTGCAAAGGCCGATGTAGGGCTGAGCACGGAGATGTGTTTTCCCACTGTCATCATAACCCCCCGGCTGAAGGTCAGCGCCCCTAACGTGAGGGCCAGCGCCAGTATGGGGCCGGGGGAACCCATTCCAATCCTCCCACTCAGGCCGATGACATTCGCAAGCTCGTTCGTCCCGAGGTTGAAGGATGAGTACGCGGCCGCCAAAAAGACAAGCCATTTTTGAACAACCTCAATGGTTGCGAGACTCTTAGCACGCCGTATTATTGGTTTGTAGACATTGTAAATCCCGATGGCCAGAAGGGCCGAAGCCACGGGGGAAAGCACCCACGCGAGGACTATCCTGCCCACCGTCCCCCAGTCCATTGGGAGGCCCAGTGCGAGGGAGGCACCTGCGAGTGCACCCACTATTGACTGGCTCGTCGAGATGGGGCGCCCCCACAAGCTCGCGAGGGTCACTGCAATCGCCGCACTGAAGAGCACGAGGAACACTCCCCCCGAGCCGATTCCATCCGCCAATCTGGTCACTGTGTTTGAGACGTTTGAAGTGCCCACAAGCACACCCAAGAGGGTGAAAACGCCTATCAAGGTCACCGCGTTCTTAAAACCAAGGATACCAGAGCCCACCGCTGTTCCAACCGCCTTTGCACTGTCGTTTGCACCTATCGCCCACGCCATGAAGAGCGCCGCAGCAATCCCCAGCATTCCCGGTCACCCTATAGACTATATAGACTATAGGGTCTATGTAGGGCCTTAAAAGTCTTTTCCCCTCAGAGCTGATACTGTCAGGATAACTGGGGCATCACCTCCTGGAACCATTCGGTAATATTGCCCGGAGGACTACCAAGCGTGGAGTGCACCCTAACAAAATTATACCAGAAAGCAAACAGGAAAATAAACCTGTGAACCCTCCTCCAATCCTTACCCCTGAAATTATTCCAGAAACGCTTAATCCGCTCCTTAACAGTCCTAAACCAACGCTCAACGTAATTCCTGGGCCCAAAAATCACGTGAATAAACGGCAATTTCAAACCATTAAACGCAGGCGGGTACCAGACAGCCCCATCAACCAGAAAAACCGGCGTTCCCTCACAGGATTTCAAAACAGTCCCAATGAACCTTTTAGCAATCCACAGGTTCCTGGTGGGAGTAATCCAGACTGTTAACACTTCCGGCTCTCAATGTCAATAGCCGCCCAGAAGTACCACTTCCTCCCGTTGATCTTCACCACAGTCTCATCAACTGCAATGAAATTCCGCTGTTTCTTCACTGCAAGGGTCCTGAACTGGTAAACAGTCTCCCCGAACTTTTGAACCACTTCCCAGACGGTTGTGTGACTGATTCCGAGGATTCTGGCGACTTGTCTGTAACTCAAACCCTGTAAGTACAGGCTTATTGCCTGAATTTTCTTCTCCACTGGGATTTTATTCCTGCGAAAAGGTTTTAAGGCTGAAACCAACCAGTAAATAATGGTTTCAGCCTTCATATTTCTCCACCACTTTTTCTGAGGTGACACAACCAGATTTAAACATAACCCCTCAGCTTATCCTGACAGTATCTCAGAGCTTCCCAGCCAGTTTACGGGTATAGCCGTATACATGGAGCGTGAGGTAAAAAAGCGCCCAGAACCACATAATGGCGGGGAAAAGAAGGGCGTTTAAGAGAGCGCCGCCCTCCATGAGCGTGGGCACGAGCATCGTAGTGACCTCAAAGAGCCACCAGAGGGAGAAGAGCGCGAAATGGCCAGATAGCAGGAACAGGGGCGGGGCGACAACATCGAACAGAGCCACAACATCGCCGAGTAGCAGAAAGCCCCACTCCTTTGTGAAGCCACCGCCGAGGTTCTTCAAATCACCCAGGAACCAGCGCTTTCTCTGAAGCCACAGCATTCTCAGGCTCTGGGGCATCTCCGTCCAGACTCTGGCGTTTGGTGCGTAAACAACTCTTCCAAGCTTTTTCAGCGCCTTAGTTGTGGCGTAGTCCTCAACGACGTCCTCAACGAAGCCGCCTATCCTCTCGAGTCCCTCTCTCCTGAAGGCAGATATGGGACCGGGGGCGACACTTAAGTCCTCCATCTCCTTGGCTCTTCTGAACATGGCTATCCTCAGGTGCTCCGCGTCCTGCGCCCTTTCGAGGAACGAACTCCCAAACACGCGCACCTGCCCACCGACACCCACGACGTCATCCGAATAGAAGCGCATTACAAGCTCCTTAACCGCGTTTTTCTCAAGGTGGCCGTCGGCATCGGCCGTAACCACCACCTCCCCCCTTGACACGGATAGGGCAAAGTTCAGGGCCTTTGCTTTCCCCCCGTGCTCCCTGCGGTAAACCCTAAGCCTGGGGTCCCTAATGGTGGACGCCCTCGCGTAGGTATCGTCCTCACTCCCATCATCAACGAGGATTACCTCAAAATCCGGATAGTCCTGATTTAAGGCGGCCTTCAGAGCGTCAACGACCTTCCCCCCCTCGTTGTGAGCGGGAATGAGTATGCTGACCTTCGGCCACCACTCCCTAATTCGGTAATACTTGAAAAGGCTAATTATGTAGTTGATGAAAAAGTAGCCATCCCAGAGGAGCACTGGAATCAGGAATACCCACAGCATATGCGGGCATTAAGGGAGATGGTTTATAGGGTTTTCTCAGAACACGTGGAGAGCGGTCACCTTGAAGCCGACGTAGACGGTCCTTCCCTTCTCTATCCCCATCTCAAGCATGGACGAGCGCGTGATGAATGCCCTGAGAGGGAGGTTCCCAACGAGGAGGTGCACCCTAACGAGGGCTCCGAGCTCCTCAACGGAATCAACAACAGCTTTGAATTCGTTCCTAGCGGAGGTCCTAACGGGCTCAAGGGACAGTATTATGTCCTCCGGCCTTAAACCAACGCGGACTCTACCCTTTGCCTCAACGGGGAGCTCTATCTCAACGCCGTTGGCCTTCAGCGTCCTCCCTTCGGCAACACCTTCTATTATGTTCTCAAAACCCAAAAAGCGGGCAACCTCTTCACCCGCAGGCCTCGAGAAGACCTCCCTCACGCTCCCGACCTGGACGAGCCTTCCATTAAGCATAACCCCCACGCGGTCACCCAGACTCACAGCCTCCTCGAAGGAGTGGGTGACGTGCAGAGCCGTGAAGCCGAGCTCTCTCCTCCAGCGCTTCATCTCGCCGATGAGCTTTCCCCTTGTTTGGACGTCGAGGTTCGCGAAGGGCTCATCCATGAGGACTAGGGGCGGTTCAACCACCAGAGCTCTCGCTATTGCCACGCGCTGGCTTTCCCCCCCGCTCAGTGTCTTAGGCCTTCTTCCGAGGAGGTGGTCTATGCCAAGGACTTCAGCGGTTTCCCTTACTTTTCTCTCGATTTCAGCCTTTGGGAACTTCCTAAGCCTCAGCCCGAAGGCTATGTTGTCGAAGACGCTCATGTGCGGGAAGAGGGCGTAGTTCTGGGGGATGTAAGCCAGACCGCGCTTCTCGGGAGGGAGGGTCGTTACGTCCTCACCGTTCAGGTAAACGCTTCCCCGGTCTGGCTCAATGATGCCGGCTATAACTTCGAGCAGAACCGTCTTACCCGCTCCGCTCGGGCCCAAGATTATGAAGTGCTCACCCTGCTCTACGCTGAAGGTGATGTCCCGCAGGCGGAACTCTCTGTAGTCCTTAGAGACTTCCTCAACCCTGAGGGCCATAAAACTCACCGAGCAATGGTGTCTAAAAATGTCCTCAACCTCGACTCATCTAGAAACTCCTCAACGAGCTCACGGTTTCTTCTGACCAATGTCTCGATAAAGTTTCTATATAGTCCCGACATGGAGTCTCCTTTGTATTTTCTGGCAATTGCCAAGAGATGCATGACGTCTTTTGGAGTGAGCTTCCTTCCTAAGTCATTGCTGAGCTGACTTATAGAATTCCCCAGCTTTGAGAGGCTACTTTCCCTCTTAGCGAGGAGAGCTAGTAAGAGCTCGAGTTCTTTTTTTATGTCGATGTCCTTTGCATCAAAATCAACATCTCCAATTCCGAATGGAACGATCTTTATCCCATTTACCAGGAGATAACTATCTTTTACTTCAGGCTCAAAGCCTCCCCCCTGCAAAGTGCTCTTAGCCCAGTTTAGAATGTCTTCCTCAGTATCAACGTCCCTTGCAACCCCAATGATAGCGGGTTTATTCTCAAATCTCTCCACTGCTCTGAAAATCAATCTAAGGGCATTTTTGAGGTTATCCTTTCCATTGGTGTGCCAAACAACCAGCTGGACACCGTTTTTACTCAGACAGATAGCCTTTGATAATTCTCTATTTTTTGAACCCCCTTCCGAAATTGGCAGATTTTCACAGTTGATC
The DNA here is from genome assembly GCF_000966265.1 of Palaeococcus ferrophilus DSM 13482. Taxonomy (NCBI): domain Archaea; kingdom Methanobacteriati; phylum Methanobacteriota; class Thermococci; order Thermococcales; family Thermococcaceae; genus Palaeococcus; species Palaeococcus ferrophilus. The sequence continues at coordinate 100,195 of NZ_LANF01000006.1, forward strand.
TCATGGAATCCATAGAGTTTCTTTATTATAGGAAGAAAGAAATTAACATCCGTTCTACCTTCCAAAAGCAGAAGTCTAATCTTCATATTTCATCCCCTCAGGTCTAGTCCTAGGGCTTCTCTTAGTTTCTGTGATTCTTCAAATGTCTCCACAGAGGCTGTCATTTTTCCATTCTCGCGCTTCATGTAAATCACCCTTCCGTCAACCTTGCTTTCTAAGCCATATTTGATCAGCATGTCGATAAGCTCAAGGCTGTGGGTAGTTAGAAACACTTGGACGTTGTTTTCTTTTGCCCCCTTAACTAGGGCCTTAGCCATGATTCTCAGTGATTTGGGGTGGTGAAAAGCTTCAGCAGAGTCTATGAGAAGGTACCCTCCTCTTAAAAGCGAGGACAGAAAAGCTATAATCATGGCGTTTTTGAATCCTTCACCCATCAAGTAATAGGGATAAACCCCATATTTGGTCTCTACGTGAAGTATCCATTTATTTGATTTAAATAACGGACTAAATCCTTCAACTTCCGGATAGGCCTCCTTGAGAATTTTTATGCTTTTTTTTAACGACTTTCTCTTCGTATGCAATGGAATAAAGGCTCTCAACGTATCCAAACTTACGGAGAGTCAGAGGGGTTATGAATTCAAAATTAAGACTGGGGTCGAATTTTGATGAGAGCAGGAATGAGGATAATACACTGTTCTCAACAAGATGATGAATCTGAACTCCAGTATCCAACTTTGGCGGCTCCTTATCAATCTGCTTTAGTGTAACTTTAAGCGTGGGCAGTGTGTTGAGTCCTGCTATCTCATTTTTTAGCACGAGTTCCCACGAAGTACCCTTCTGTACAGATATAATCTTTGCAAGTTCTGCCTTTGTAAAGAATAAGTCCTCTATAGCCTGATGTCCATACCATCCACGCCATATTAGGATTTCTTGAAGAAAACTCCTAACTGACTGACCTCCTCCAAAAGCAGCTAAAAAAAGAGATAGCGCTTCAAGCACACTCGATTTACCTGCATTGTTTTTACCTGCAATTACGTTAATTTGGCCAAGATTATTTAGCTTCAATTTCTCTATGCCTCTAAAATTCTCAATTCTAAGAGAGGTTATCATAAGCATCCCCTTTTTATTGTCGATGTTACTCTAATTAAAGTTTTATCCTCAAGCATTTTTTGACCTCCCGACGAGCCAGCGCAGGAGCACGAATATCGTGAGACTGAGCGCTATGAGAACTACGGAGATGGGCCTTGAGGCCCTCAGCCCGTAGTTGTTGAAGTACTCCATGACGAGAACCTGGGCGGTCTTGGGGTAGTAGGCGACTATCAGTATCGCACCGACCTCGCTTATGGCCCTCGCCCACGTCATTATCGCCCCGCTCGCTATCGAGGGGAACGCCATGGGCAGAGAGACGGAGAAGAAGGCCCTCAGCCTGGAAGCTCCGAGGGTTCTCGCGACGTGCTCTAGCTTTTCATCAACGGCAAGGAACCCGTCGCGGGAGGCGTTTATCGTGAATGGAGCAGAAACGAAGAGCATGACAGCTATTATGCCCGTGTAGCTGTCGAGGATGGCGTTTGAGAACGTGACGAGGAGCATTATGCCGACGACGGAGTGGGGGATGACTATGGGCACGTCCACGAGAGCCTGGGCGAGGCTCTTCCCCCTAAACTCCCTCCTGGCCAGGACGTAGCCCAGGGGGACGCCGAAGAGGAGCGCTATGAGTGCCGTGGCCGTCGCGGTGAGGAGGGAGTTGCGGAGGGACTCGATAACCAGCGGATCTTGGAGCGTTTTTACGAGCATGCCCGGGTCAGCGACCTGCTTGAGGAAAATGACGACTAGGGGAAGGGCTATGTAGATGATTAGAAAGCTCCCAAGTGCGGCGAAGAGGTAGAGCGTGTAGTCCCTGCGCATGTTCCTCCCCCTATGCTGGAAATTGAAAAATAAAAACCTCACCCCTTAACCTTCACGAGATCTTTTATCTCTTCGGGCACGTTCCCGAAGGCCACCGGCGGGTTCAGGAAGTCCTGGTGGTTCTCTTTGAAGACCTTCTTGCCTTCGTTTCCAAGCAGGAACTTGAGGAACTCCATTGCCAGCTCTCTGTTGGGGGCGTCCTTCGTAACGGTCACACCGTAAACGATGGGCTTTGCCTTTATCGTCTTCCCGGTCGAGCCGAGGGTTATCTCGACCTGGGAGTAGTAGTCGGCCTTGCTGAAGTCCTTCAGGTTTATCTCGTCCGGGAGGGTTATGTAGCTCAGGTTGTGCTGCTCGGCGACGCTCTTGTAGATGAAGAAGTAGTCGAGGCTTCCGGACTCCACTAGCCCCACGAGGTCCGTCTCCTTCGGCCTTATGACTACTTTACTACCCACCACCTGTATCTCCTTCGGTGCGTAGATGCTCGTGCCGTTGGCGCGGATGTTGGTGTTCTTCTCGACGAGCTCCTCAAAGACTGGCTTTCCGTAGTAGATGTCGGCCAGCTTCATCACCATGACCGAGCGATAACCACTGGGATCCTGATTCGGGTCACTGAAGCCAAAGGTAACGTCGGGCCTGGCGAGAATCTCGTACCAGTTGTCGGAGTTTATTTCATCCGAGTACTTGCTCTCGTCGGTGAATGATATAACCTTCTCGTTCGTGGCGAATAGCACGTAGAAGTCGGTGTAGTTGGGCACCATCAGCTGGGGGATGAGCGTGTAATCCGCAACCGCTACAATGTCCGCCTTCTTCCCGAGGTCGGTGACCTTTCTGACGGCTTTGACGCTGCCGCTGGCCTCGTCCTGGAACGTGACCTTGACGCCGAGTTCCCTCTCCGCGTAATCCGAGAACTCCTTCTCCAGCTCCTGGAAGGGGACGCTCAGTGAGCCCGCGTGGAATACCACGAGGGTTACCTCTTTACCAGACCCACCGGCCCTCTCTGAACCGATGCAGCCGGCGGTGACGACAACCAGGAGAAACAGGGGAACCACGTATTTCAGCTTCATGACACCACCGGGAAGGCTATAGAAGGGAGAGGATTTAAATTTTTGTGTTAACAGTATTGCTTAATGGTAAATGCTAAAATTCAACACCTATGTCGAGACCGAAGTAGTCCTCCACCTCCTTGAGGAGGAGAAAGGCCTTGGAGGAATCTATTCCGAGCTTGTCCATGTATTTGAAAACCGTTTCAAGCTCCCTCCTTTCCTGAGGCTCGATCTCGCGGTTTTCGAGGAGGTACCTCACAACCGCCCGGAAGGCGCCCCGCCAGCTTTCACCTTCAAAATCGAGCCTCCTCCAGAAGCCTTCGTAAACGTAGAGAGACTTGGGTCTCCGGGTGTGGCTCTTCACGTTCTTGAGACGGGTTATGCCCCTCCAGAACTCCCGGGGCGGGGACGTCACGGACTTCAGGTACTCTATGAGAACTTCCTCCGAAAAACCCGCCTTCCTAAGGCCCTTAAAGCTCTCTTCAAGGCTCTTTAAGTAGGAGCCGAGGGTTCCGAGGTTCACTATGTTGTCCTTGCTCAGGAGGGAGAGCTTGAGGGCGCTCTTCGTGGGGGACTCCCCTTCGAGGTTAACCCTGAAAAGAACCCTCTCTTCTATGGGCGTGCCCTCCTCAAAGGCCTTTATAACCACCCACTGGACGCCGTTCGTCAGAATGCCGTAGCTCACGCCCTGGGAGAAGCAGTACTTGCCCAGCTGGTGGAGGGGTTTGGTCTTCTTGAAGACGTCAACCCCGAGGTTCTTGGCCTCCACGTAGGCCACGACCTTTCCGTCGAGAATGAGAGCGTAGTCAGCCCTACCCTCCTCCGTCCTGTATTCGGGGCGAACCTCATGGGGGTTTGACCAGTCCCAGCCGAGGGTGGAGAATATCTCGCCAATTAGGTGCTGCTTAACGGCCTCCTCGTTACCCTCGTACAGCGCCCTGTGCTTTTCGACCTTCTCGACGACGTGCATTATGGTGCCTATCATAGCCCTCAGAAAAGGTATGTTGGGGGATTTTAAAATACTTCCCCCTTCATGGTCTGAAGTGCCTTATGAACTCAGCTACCCTTATGGCATCCAGGGTCTCCCTCACGTCGTGGGCCCTTATGATGTTTGCACCGTTCCATACGGCTATTGCCGTGGCGCTCAGACTTCCGGGGAGCCTCTCCGAGGGGTCTTTTCTCCCGGTTATGGCACCTATGAAGGACTTGCGCGACACTCCAACGAGGAGCGGTCTTCCAAGGGCCTTGAGCACATTGAGGTTGGCTAGAACTTTTGAGTCCCACTCGTACCAGGGGGGCCACTCCGGCCGGAGGAAGCCTATCGCCGGGTCGAGCGCAACCTCCTCTATCCCCGCGTTCCCCGCAATGGTGAGGCTCTCCTGGAGCATGTCCATCACGGTGTGGACGGGGTCGCTCAGGTTCCTGACGCTTCCGTGGGCGCAGAGCACCACTGGAACACCGTGGTCAGCGGCAACCTTCGCCATATCCGGGTCGCCCTTAAGCCCCGTCACGTCGTTGATTATATTCGCCCCAGCTTTGAGGGCCTCCTCCGCGACCCTTGCACTCGTCGTGTCTATGCTTATCGGGACCTCCACGTGGTCGCGTATCGTCTTTATGGCCCACACCGCCCTCTCTATCTCCTCCTCCACGGGTATCTGTGTTTCGAGGTACGGCGCGGTGGACTTTGCCCCTATGTCTATGAAGGAAGCGCCATCCTCCACCATCCGGATGACGGTTTCAACGAGAGCGCCCTCGTCCCTCTTCACGCTTCCCTTGTAGAAGCTCTCGGGGGAGACGTTTATCACACCCATTACCCTAGGTTCCGAGAGGTCAATTCCCGCGAACTTCATACACCCATCACCTCAAACTCCTCTTCAACGGGCTCTTCTTTCAGCTCAAGGTAGAACATCAACCCACCTATGCCCTCGAGTGTCATAACCAGCGCCTCGAAGGGAACACTTATGAGCTGGAGCAAGAGCACCGCCGTGAATCCGGAGCTTCCGAGGAAGAAAACCCCACCGAAAGAGCCGGGTATTATGGATATCACCACTATCGCCATGACCAGCAGCCAGCCGAAGGCTATGGATGAGTAAACCTTGGATTTCGCGAGGCCGAAGCTGTTGAGGGCCGCTCCGAAGGTCCCCTCCCTGACGTAAGCGGGCAAAGCCATGTAGGAAACGCTCAGTAGGTAGCCCATGGCGGGAAGCAACACGAAGAAGGACACCATAACCCCAACGCCCATAAGGGCCCCGCTGTTCATCATGGCCCCGGCCGCGATGAGGGCTATGCCCGGCAGGAGGACGAGCGTCAGGAGGATGCCCACAAGGAACCCTATCGCTATGCGAACCAAGATAACACCGGGCAGGTTCCTTATGGAATCGCCAACCAGGGCCCCGAAGGAAACCTCCTCTCCCTCCATGGAAAGGATGGCCTCCTTTATTACGCCGTAGAGGGCGATGCTCGTGAATATGAAGCCTATTAGGCTTGAGAGGATGGACTTCCAGATGAGGTCCTTCACTATACCCATCATGTCCTCGATGTTGCCTATGGCCCCGTGCTCCTCGGTTATAACGCCGTTCTGCGTCTCAACGGGAGTTATGTTCTCAAAGGCCATGAACTCGCCCATCGGGAGGTCTTTTAACACGTAAGCGTTTATCGGAGCGACGAGCAGGGCCATAATGAGGGGCAGCAGGAGAAGCCTCGGTCTCTTGGTGATAGTGTCTATGGTTTTCGCAAACGCATTAATGGCACCCATTCGCACCACCAAGCTTAGTAAAATTCTTAAAGTTTAAAAGCTTTTTTGAGGCAGGGTTTATAAAGGATTAGGGGGGTATTTAAGCCGGCAGGTGAGCGAAATGAAGGCCGTATACCGGGAGATGTGCCCCAACTGCGGGGACAGAATAAGCGACGAGAGGCTCATCAAGAAGAACCCGTGTGAGGAATGTCTTGAATCGGACGTTCACGCTCATCCGTATTTTGACCTTCTAAGGGCCGTCCGCGAGGCCCTAGCCGTCAGGGGCACGCTCAAGGAGTGGGAGAGGCTCTACACAATTGAGAGTCAGCTGGGGGAGGTCGAAAAGTTCTTTATCGAGGCCACCGGAAATAACTTCTGGAGCGCCCAGAGGACGTGGGTGAGGAGGCTCCTCAAGGGCAAGAGCTTTTCTATAATCGCCCCAACCGGAATGGGGAAGAGCGTTTTTGGCTCCTTCATGGCATACTACTACGCCCTCCAGGGAAAGAAGAGCTACATCATCCTCCCCACCACCCCACTCGTGAAGCAGACGGTGAAGAGACTTCAGGCATTCATGGAGAGAACAGGGAAGGAGGTGAAGCTGGCGTACTTCTACAGCGGGATGCGGAAAAAGGAGAAGGAGGAGATGAACGCCAGGATAGACGGCGGTGACTTCGAGATACTCATAACCTCCGCCCAATTCCTCGCAAGGAAGTTCGAGAGGTTGGAGGGGTTCAGGTTCGACTACATCTTCGTTGATGACGTTGATGCCTTCCTCAAGGCGAGCAAGAACATAGATCGCTCCCTTCTCCTCCTCGGCTTTACCCAGGAGGCCCTGGACAAGGCGTGGGAGCTCGTGAGGCTGAGAAAGCAGATAGGGAAGCTCCTCAACGGCAGGAGAACGGAAGAAAAAGAGGAAGAGCTGAAGCGCGTTAACGAGGAGATAGCGAAGAAAGAGGCCGAACTGAGAGAGTACATGGCGCAGAAAAATATAGGAACGCTCGTGATAGCCTCGGCAACGGGAAGCGCGCGCGGCGACAGGATAAAGCTCTACCGCGAGCTGCTCGGTTTTGAGGTCGGAAGCGGGAGGAGCGCACTGAGAAACGTGGAGGACGTCTACCTCTTCCCGGAGAAGAGCGTGGAAGAGCACGTGGAGGGGCTCCTCGGGAAGCTCGGGCCAGGGGGGCTGGTTTTCGTCCCCATTGATCAGGGGATAGCCTTTGCGGAGGCACTAACCGCGAGGCTCAAGGAGAAGGGCTTCTCCGTGGAGCTCGTCTCCGCCAGGAGCAAGAAGGGCCTCGAGAAGTTCGAGAACGGAGAGGTTGAGGTCTTAGTGGGGATGGCGAGCTACTACGGCAGCATTGTCAGGGGTCTCGACATGCCGGAGCGCGTAAGGTATGCGCTCTTCACGGGGGTTCCCAAGTTCAAGTTCAGCCTCGACCTGGAGGGCCCGACGATATACCGTGTCCTCGGACTGATAAGCGAGATTTTTGACTTCCTCGACGATGAGGACAGACGCGAGGGGGAGAGGGTTTACGCAAGACTGCGGAGACTCATAAGAACCATGCCCCAGTACGAGCTCGTCAAGATAGAGGAGGCACTCGCCGAGGGGTTACCCTTAGAGGGCTACCACAACCACGTTCTGGACGTCTTCCGCACGGCGGTGGAGTTTCTAAAGCGCGTCCTCAGGAAGGAGGAGGTTGTGAAGCGCATAGAGGAGGACCCCTTCATAAGCCTCAAGCGCGAGGGGGATAAGGTCTTCATCGAGATACCCGACGTCAGGACGTACATCCAGGCGAGCGGAAGGACCTCAAGGCTTTTCGCGGGCGGAATAACCAAGGGCCTCGCCCTCACGGTGGTTGACAACGTCAAGGTCTTCAACGGTATGAGGAGGCAACTCCGCTGGCGCTTCCCCGAGTTCGAGTGGAAGAGCCTCGAGGAGGTAAACCTCGATGAGGTGCTCAGGCAGATTGACGAGGACAGGGAGAAGGTAAGGCTCGTCCTCGAGGGGAAGCTCCGGCTGGAGAAGCCCGACCTCGTTAAGTCCTCACTCCTCATAGTAGAGAGCCCCAACAAAGCGAGAACCATAGCCAACTTCTTCGGACAGCCGAGCAGGAGGCGCATAGGCGAGCTGGTCGCCTACGAGGTGAGCATTGGAGACAGGATGCTCACCATCTTGGCAAGCGGGGGCCACATGTTCGACCTCGTTACGAACGAAGGCTACCACGGCGTTGAAATCAAGGAGGAGAACGGGAAGTTATTCTTCCTTCCAGTTTACGACACCATAAAGCGGTGCCGCGACTGTGGACATCAGTTCGTTGACTGGGAGGAGAAGGGCGTCTGCCCGAGGTGTGGAAGCAAAAACGTGCGCGACGCCCTCGAAAACGTTAAGGCGATGAGGGAGCTGGCGCAGGAAGTGGACGAGATACTGATAGCGACCGACCCCGATACGGAGGGTGAGAAGATAGCGTGGGACATAAGGAACGTGCTCTCGCCCTACACGCCCAACATAAAGCGCATAGAGTTCCACGAGGTCACGAGGCCTGCCATACTGAAGGCCATAGCCGAGGCGAGGGACGTTAACGAGGCGCGCGTTGAGGCGCAGATGATCAGAAGGATAGCCGACAGGTGGATCGGCTTCGAGCTCAGCACGCTCCTCCAGAAGGTCTTTGAGAACTACAACCTCTCCGCGGGGAGGGTTCAGACGCCGGTTTTGGGCTGGATAATCGAGCGCTACCGTCAGTTCAACGAGGACAAGGCGGACTTCACGCTCCTCACCCTCGAAAACGACCTCAACGTGTTCATAGAAGGGGAGAAGCTCGAGGACGTGGATAAGGTCGAGGTTGTCAGGGTTGAAGTGGAGGAGAGGGAGATAAACCCCTTCCCGCCCTACACCACCGATGCACTCCTCCAGGACGCTTCAAGATTCCTCAAGTTCTCCGCCCCCCAGACCATGCGCCTCGCGCAGGACCTCTTCGAGGCGGGTCTGTGCGTCACTCCGGATACACTAGTTAGCCTTGCCGATGGAAGGATCGTGGAGATAAGGGAGGCTGTTGAGAAGTCCGAAGATAGACTGCTATCTCTAAACGGTCTCAGGCCAAAGGAGGCAAACGCGCTCAAGTTCTGGGAGATTGACTGGAACGGGCCGCTTAAGGTGGTAAAGCTCAAAAACGGGCACGAAGTTAGGGCAACCCCTGATCACGGCCTTCTCGTAATGAGGAACGGCAAACTCGGCTGGGTCTCTGCGAAGAACATCCGGGAAGGTGACTACGTTGCCTTCGCCTACAACACCGGACACCCCGGAAAAGATGAGTACACCCTCCTCAAACTTCTGATAAAGCTTGGGATAACGGATGTTATGGCAGAGTTCGAGAAAGAATACTTCGACTCCACCCTTGCTCCGCTTGTGAAAGATCGCGTCCGGACGAGCACAAAATACAAATACCTCCGCAAGCGTGTCCTTCCGCTCTATCTCCTTCAGGAATGGGGAGTTGACGACTACGAACCGCACGTTAAGTCCCTCTACCGTCAGAGGAGCGGTTCAAAGCCCATACCCAACTTCAAACTCGACGAGAGGTTCTGGTACCTCTTCGGTCTCGTTCTGGGCGACGGAACCCTGAGGGAGAGCAAGGTTTTGATCGCGCAGACCCCTCTGAAAAAAGTTAGGGCAATACTTGAAGAGACCCTTCCCTTCATCCACGTCTTTGAAACAACAACTCAGGTTGGCTTCTCGAACTCGATCCTCACAGAGGTCTTCAGGAGGCTCGGGGCGAGGAAAGGCAAGCTCCACCCGCTTGTATTTGGACTTCGTGAAGACTACATCAACGCAATGGTTGCGGGCTATTTTGACACGGACGGAACTTTCTCGATCCTTAATGACAGGAAGGGACCGAACTTCCGCGCGATTCTGACTTCAAAGAGGGCCGATGTGCTCAAAATGTTCAGCGTTTACCTATACCAGATCGGGATAATGAACTACCTCAGAGAAGATGAGCGCACGGGAGTTTGGGACTTAGTAATAAGCAACAGGAGCCTCGAGAGGTTCAGGGAGAAAATTTATCCATATCTCCGGATTAGAAGGGCACAGTTCGACGAGGCTTACTCGATTTACAGATCATCAAGACGGGCCTTTGAAGGGGACTTACTCCCGGTAGCTTCGGTATTCAGAAATCTGAAGTTCGGAAGAGGGGCCAAAAACAGAATATTGAAGGAAACCGGAATTGACGTATGGAACTGGCTCAAACACTCGGAAGGGGAGATCCCAAGGGACAAACTCACCAAGGTGCTCGAATACGCCGAAGAGGGCCCGGAGAAGGAGTTCTTAAAGTCCCTCGTTGGAGCGGGGGTTACGTGGGTCAGGGTGAAGGAAATCAAGGAGGAGCACTACACCGGAAAGCTCTACGACTTCACGACGACCACCGAAAACTTCATCTCCAACGGTGTCGTCTCCCACAACTGCACCTATCACCGCACAGACTCAACGCACGTGAGCAACACGGGAATAGGCATAGCCAAGGAGTACATTGCGGACGAGATAGGGGAGGACTATTTTAAGCCGAGGAGCTGGGGCGAGGAGGGAACCCACGAGGCCATCCGCCCCACCCGGCCCATAGACACGGGCAGGCTGCTCCAGCTCATAAAGGACGGCATCATAACCCTCTCAAAGCCCCTCACAAGCGGCCACTTCCGCCTCTACGACCTCATATTCCGCCGCTTCATGGCATCCCAGATGACGCCGGCGAAGGTGCTCTACCAGAAAGCCACCGTCCGGGCAGGCGGGAGGGAAGTTGAGGTGGAGGGCTATACGGAAGTCATCTACGACGGGTGGAGCAGGATAAAGCCCCTCCCGCTCTGGAAAGTGCCCCCGCTCGAAGAGGGAGCACGCCTCAAAGTCAAGGAAACCAAGACGTGGAGGGCCCCGAGGGTTCAGCTCTACACGCAGGGCGATATCATCGCCCTTATGAAGGAGCGCGGAATCGGAAGGCCCTCGACCTACGCAAAGATAGTGCAGACTCTCCTCTCTCGCTACTACGTCATAGAGACGAGGGGCAAGAAGCGTCTCGTTCCCACTGAGCAGGGCATCAAGGTGTACCACTACCTGCTCAGCCGCTTCAGGGAACTCGTAAGTGAGGAGAAGACGCGCCAGCTCGAGGAACTCATGGACAAGATAGAGGAGGGCGGCCTCAATTACATGGATGTACTCAATGATATGTACAAGGAGATAAAAATATATCTGCCGTGACAATATTTACTTTTTGTGTCACAATTATTCCATTTTTCTTCTGTACTTCATGTTACAGTGGTAACCCCATAATCCTGTCCCTGCGTTCCAGTGGAAACACCAAAAAGCTTAAATTTAAAGGTAGTAATAAGATTGTATGTGCATGCAATGCACATAACACGGGAAGAAGTTATTAAAAGCCCCGTGGAATGGATAACCAGCGAACTATTTATCATATAGGAAAAGTTATATATGAGAAACCCATAGAAAATAGACAGAAATACGGTGGTGGTAAATATGACAAAAGATAGGATGGTAGAGCTTTTACAAGACCACTTCGAACTGAACTTATACGAGGCTAGGGCATACGTCGCCCTCGTGGCCTTCGGCGTTCTGACGCCGGCCGAGCTCGCCAGTGTTTCAGAGGTTCCCGCCCCGAGGACCTACGACGTCCTCAGGAGCCTCGAGAAGAAGGGCTTCGCCATAAGCCAGCCAGGCAAGGTCAACAAGTACAGGCCCGTGCACCCCACGAACATCCTCGAGAAGTTCATCGATGAGTGGCAGGAGCGCATCAAGGAGGAGCTCGAGGCCAAGAGGAAGGCCAAAGAGGAGCTTCTTGAGCTCATGACCCCGCTCATTGAGACCGAGATTCCAAAGTACGGCGTTGAGAGGGTGTGGGTCGTAAGGGGCATAAGGAACTCAACCCTCAAGACGAGGGAGATGCTCGAGGAGGTCGAGAAGGAGATACTCCTTGCGGATGACGGCTTCATCGCTATCAACCTCGAGGAGGAGCTCGTCAAGGCCATCGAGAAGGGCATCAGCATGAAGCTCGTGGTCACCAAGCCCATACTCCAGAGGATAAGCATGGGCAAGCTCATGGATCTCTACAAGAAGGGCAAGATTGAGCTGAAAGTCGTGGAGAAGATGGAGCTCCCAATGATGATCTGCGACGAGCAGGTGTTCTTCGCGCTCGAGGACCTCGCGGCGAGGTACTTCAACTACGAGACCCAGGTCTGGATAAAGGACCACCGCATCGTCGAGCTCTTCAAGGGCAAGTTCAACGAGTACTGGGAGAACGGAGAAAAGGTGTGAGGCCCTCAGTAGGGCCTGAGTTTTTTCTCTTCTTCGCTGACCTCTTTTATGCGCCAGTATATTTTCCCATCCCTCTCGAAGGCATCAATCTTGTTGCTCTCCCTAAGCCGCATGAGGAGCTTCCTAACCTCCAGCATCTTAAACCCGGTCTTTTCCGATATCTCAGCCGCCGTAAGCTCCTCCTCATTCAAAAGCTCAAGTATTCTTTCCGCTTTCATTCTCCTCCCTCCAGTTTTTTATAACGTTCTATAACCCCGATTAACCTTTCGATTACACCGAGGGTCTTCTCGAGTTCATCCATATCCTCGGGAAGTGAGTTAACCAGCTCCGTGAGTTTGGCCATGAGGGCTTCCTCAACACCCTTGAGTTCCTTCTTTTTCTGCCTTGACCTGTACTCGCACACCGGGCAGAAAACCCTCCCATCCTTCTCAAAGAGGGGTGCCCCGCACTTCGGGCAGTGTTTGTCGAGCATCTTGGCCCCCGAGAGCAGGAGGGGCGTTATGACCTTTCTTATCTCCTCGTTGGTGAGAGCCATCCTCATCCCTCCAGGAGAAGCGAGTAAACCTCAAGGAACGCCCTCTTACCCAGCCGGGAGCGCTTCAACCTGTCTGAGACCTCCGCCATGTCAAAGGCCACAACTTTGAATTCCCTCTTTACTGCCTCAAGAAGCTCCAAAAGCTCCTCCAGTGTGAGCTCCCCATGCTGGAAGCGGGCTATCCTGTACTCCGGGCCCAGAACGTCGAGGTCAACCGTCAGGTAAATCTCCTCCCCAAGGTAGCGCCTCGCCTCCTTCACAACGCGCTCAACGCCGTGGGTCTCGAGGTTAACGTAGCCCTTCCAGCCCCTCTTCGTTTTTCTGCTCCTGTTCAGCGCTGGAAACACTCTAACCCGCCGCGTCCAGAGGCTCGTGTTGGGCGTTGAGGGCACCATGAGGGTGGCGCCGATTACAGCCGCCCGCTCCACGAGCTTTCCCTCGAGGGCGTAGGCGAGCCACGAGCCATGGTCGAGGTAGTCGTGCATGAGGTCGGTGTGGGCGTCTATGCTGAGGAGTGCCCTTGGACGGAGCTTCTCCACTATACCGTAAGTGGCGAGGTGTTCCCCCACAACGTAGCTCCCATCGAGGGGCAGGTTCTGAGACAGGAGCGCCACATTATTTGATTCGACAATTATGTAATTATCCAAAAGCTTGTTCTTTTTGAGCAGGTTGAGGGCATAGAGCACCCCATCCCTGTTCGGCCGCTCACCGAAGGGGACGAACGTCGTCATTCTCTCACCGGGAGAGAGTAGCATTAAAAGCTTTTAAACGTTTAGCGAGAAATCCCTCAGGTGGGAACATGGAGAGGTACACATTCATGATAAAGGCCCCCAAGGGCTATCCTGTTGATGAGATAGCGCGAGAGACGAGGGAATTTGTGGAGGGCCGCTTTGGTCGGGAGGTGAAGGTGGAGGCCCACAGGTGCATAGGCCTCACGGCTGACGTTGTGATACTCCACGGGGATGGCATAGTCCTGGTTAGGAGAAAAAACGAGCCCTTCAAGGATTCTTGGGCCATTCCAGGTGGTTTTGTGGAGTACGGCGAGAGGGTGGAAGAGGCCGCGGTGAGGGAAGCCCGGGAGGAGACAGGCTTAGATGTAGAGATAATAGGCCTCATAGGGGTTTACAGCGATCCCAGTAGGGACCCCCGGGGTCACACGGTCACAACGGCCTTTCTGGCGAGGGGTAGCGGAAGGCTCAGGGGCGGGGACGACGCGAGGGAGGCAAGGGTCTTTAGGCGGGAGGAGCTCAAAGGGCTCAAGCTCGCCTTCGACCATGAGAGGATACTCCGCGATGCATTTGACATCATTGATGCACTGAGCCTTTAATGGCCCTCAGGAAGCGTTGAACCACCTCGGGTGGGGCTTCCCTTCGTGGTGAGCGCTTCAACCGGGGTTTTTTCACCCCTCCCGCGTAGGCCGTTAGCACTTCAATCGCCTGTTCCCACGCTCCACGGAAGTTGATAACCGGCTCGAAATCCTCGTCCACGTAATAGTATTCCCCGGTTCTCCCATCGTAGACCAAAATTGAGGGGTACATCTCGTCGTTCTCACAGGGACAGTCCATATCAAGGCTGAGCTCGATGACGAAGTCCCCAACCTCCGCCCTGCCGCTCTCCCGGAGTTCTTTCCACATCCTCACCACCCTTTATGAATGAAAATTCATGGATTATAAGCCTCACCAAAAGTATTATTAGTCCGTTTCGACAAACATTTTAGTGGTGATAGCATGAGGCCCAAGGTAGCGGTTCTCTTCAAAATGAAGAGCAAGCCCGTTGAGGAACTCGAGAAGTACGCGGATGTAGAGTTCATTCTGTATCCAAGCGTTGATGAGCTCAAGGAGAGGATAGGCGAGTTCGATGGGGTGATAGTCTCGCCGCTTAACAGAATCCCGCGGGAAGTGATTGAAAGGGCGGAGAAGCTCAGGGTGGTAAGCTGCCACTCAGCCGGCTACGACCACGTTGACGTTGAGGCGGCGACGGAAAGGGGAATCTACGTTACGAAGGTCTCCGGCGTCCTCAGCGAGGCGGTTGCAGAGTTCGCCGTTGGCCTGACCATCGCGCTCCTCAGGAAGATAGCCTACACCGACAGGCTCACGCGCTCCGGAAAGTGGGAGAGTCACGCGATGATATGGAGCGAGTTCAAAGAAATAGAGACTGTCTACGGCAAGAAGGTAGGAATCCTCGGCATGGGCGCTATCGGGAAGGCGATAGCGAGAAGGATGAAGGCGATGGGCACGGAGATACTATACTGGTCGCGATCAAGGAAGGAGGACATTGAAAACGAAGTTGGCGCGGTTTACAGACCGCTTGAAGACGTCCTGAGGGAGAGCGACATCGTGATTCTGGCACTGCCTTCGACGCCTGAAACCTACCACATCATCAACGAGGAGCGCCTGAAGCTCCTAGAGGGCGGGTATCTGGTTAACATCGGGCGTGGAACCCTCGTGGACGAGGAGGCCGTCGTCAGGGCCATCGAAGAGGGCAGGCTCAAGGGCTACGCTACAGATGTGTTCGAGAAGGAGCCGGTGCAGGAGCACGAGCTGTTCAAGTACAAGTGGGAGACCGTCTTAACTCCACACCACGCGGGTCTGAGTAGAGAAGCGATGGAAGACATGGGCTTCCAAGCGGTGAAGAACCTCCTCACCGTTCTGAGGGGGGAGATACCGGGAGACCTCGTGAACAGGGAAGTCGTGAAGGTTCGCCCGCCTGAGAAAGTGAAGATGCTCTGAGGTGGTTGTTATGCTGATTGATGAGCTGAGGGAGATAACCCAGATTCCGGGCATTTCGGGCTACGAAGAGAAGGTTAGGGAGAAGATAGCCGAGTGGATAGAGCCCTACGCCGACTATACCGTGGACACCATCGGAAACCTCGTCGTCGAGCTCGGCGAGGGCGAGACGAAGGCAGTCTTCATGGCCCACATGGACGAGATAGGCCTGCTCATAACCGGCATAAGGCCCGACGGGAAGCTGACCTTCAGGAAGGTCGGCGGCATCGACGACAGGCTCCTCTACGGGCGGCACCTGGATGTGATAACCGAGAACGGGAAGCTCGACGGCGTTATTGGAGTATTGCCGGTTCACCTGAACCTTGAGAGGAAGTTCGAGACGGTTCCCTGGCACAGGCTCGTGATAGACATCGGTGCCGAGGGCAGGGAGGAGGCTGAGGCGCTCGGTGTCAAAGTTCTAGATTATGCGGTCTTCAAGAAGCACTTCGCCGTGCTTAACAACCGCTACGTCTCCACGCGCTCTCTGGATGATCGCTTTGGCGTCGTTGCCCTCGTCGAGGCGGTAAAGGATCTGGTTGACCACGACCTCGACGGCAAGTACGTCTTCGCCTTCACAGTGCAGGAGGAGATTGGGCTCAAGGGGGCGAGGTTCCTGGCCCAGAAGTACTCTCCAAAGTACGCCTTCGCCGTTGACTCCTTCGGGTGCTGCGCTGATTTAACGGGCGACGTTCGCCTCGGCGGCGGAGCCGTCATAAGGGCCCTCGACAACTCGGCCATCTACACGAGAAGGCTCGCGAGAAAGGTTGCGGAGATAGCCTCGAAGAACGAAATCCCGCTCCAGATAGGGGTCACCGGCGGGGGGACGGATGCGTCAGTTTTCCAGGACAGGAGTGAGGTTCTCGCTCTGAGCGTCCCGATAAAGTACCTCCACAGCGAGGTCGAGACGCTCCACATCGGAGACCTGGAGGCGCTGGTAAAGCTTATAGAGGCGATAGCCTTCGAGCTTTGATCTCCCCTTTTCTCAATAGAGAGACTTAAGGGCCCGGATTGAAAGGTAGATGAAAAGCAGCAGCAGTATCGTTAGCACCATAAGGGAGTACACCGGGTTCACGACCTCTGAGTAGGCGAGCATTGAATACCTTACCGCCTCAACCGCGTAGGTGGCCGGCGTTGCGAGGCCCACACCGATGAACCAGCGCGGAAAGAGGAGGAGGGAAGCTATCGCCCCGCTCGTGAACATCATCGGGAGCCTGAGGAGGTTCAGCCACGTCATCGCCTCTATCGGATTCTTCGGTATGAGGGCTATGAAGAGGGCCAGCGCGGAGAACGTCGCCCCCGAGAGGATGACGGAGGCTGCGAGCAGGGGCACGTTCCATTCAAGGTACACCATGAACTGCCTGAGGAGCAGAATAGTCACTCCCCCCACGAACAGGCCGAAGAGCGTTCCCACGAGAACTTTGGCCCACACTATCTCCATGTAGCTCACGGGAGCCACGAGGAGGCGCTCGAAGGTTCTGAGGCGGCGCTCGAAGATTACGGAGGAGGAGACAAAGGACGTCGTGGAGAAGAGGAGCGATATAACCACAAGACCCGGCGCGAGGTGGTCAACGTCACCAAAGCGAACTATGAATGCGAGGGTGAACACGAGCGGGAACATGATTCCCCAGCTGAGGGAGCCCGGCTTAAGGAGGTACTCCCTGAGTTCCTTCCACGCAATGGTCAGCACATTCAAAGGGGACACCCCCCGCACGCGCAGCCGCTCTCCTCCCCGGATGAGTCCGTGGTCAGCTTCAGGAAGACCTCCTCTATGCTCGGGGGCTCTGTGATGAAGTCCACGACCGTAAGCCCAAGCTCGCGCTTCACACCCGTGAAGTACTCCAGAAAGGCGTCAATGTCGTTAACGACCACCGTAACGTAGTCCTCCTCAAAGGAAACGCCAAAATCATCGAGGGCCCTGATGAGCCGGTTTGTTATCGGCCTGACGCGCAGCTTAACGCGCACACCTTTCCCGAGGAGGGCGCGCAGTTCGTGCCTCTTCCCCTCCGCAACTATCCTACCGTCGTTTATTATGGCTATCCTGTGGGGGAGGGTCTCGGCCTCGGTCATGTTGTGGGTGGTGAGGAAGACCGTAACCCCCTCCTTGTTGAGGTTCCGTATCATCCCCCTCACTGCCCTCGCTGACTGGACGTCAAGGCCGTTGGTGGGCTCGTCGAGGAAGAGCACCCTCGGCTCGTGAACGAGCGCCGCTGCTATGGTGGCCCTCCTCTTGAAGCCCGTGCTCAGTCTCCCGAACTTCCTCTCCGCCGGAAGGTTGAACTCCTTTATAAGACGGTCCACGTTCTCCATGGGGGCGCCGTAAAGCTTGGCCAGAAACTTGAGGTTCTCCCTAATGGTCAAGTCGTCGTAGAGGTTCGAAACGTCGGGAACGAGCCCGATGATACTCTTAACCCTCCTCTTCTCCTTCACGACGTCGTGCCCCTCTATGTGCGCCTCCCCGGACGTTATGGACGTCAGCGTGGTTAGCATCCTTACCGTGGTCGTCTTCCCCGCACCGTTCGGCCCCAAAAGGGAGAAGAGCTCCCCGCGTTTTGCACTAAGGTCTATACCCCTGACGGCCGTGAAGTCCCCGTACTTCTTCGTGAGCTTCCTGGCCTCTATCGCCATCATCTCTCCCTTTCCCTCCAAAGGAGCAGCAGCATGAGAACGACCCCAGCACCCAGCAGGGCCAGAATGGTCTTGTTCACCCTAGCGCGCCCTCCCACGGGGGTGGTGGTTTCACCTGGCGAGGGGAAGAGAGTTGAGGAAGCGAGCTCGCTGAGGCGCCAGGCGGTTATCACGCTGTAGCAGTTTTCGAGATCGTGGCTCCCGTATTCAACGACGAAAAAGCCTGTGGGAGAGAACTTCACGTGATAAACGCTTCCATTGAAGGTTTTCTCCCACAGGACGCTGCCGTTTGGTGCTATGAGGTCAACGCTCTGGTCTCCCGAGACGAGGGTGTACCCTTTCCACGTCGAAACGCTGAAAGGGGCCATCAGGTAGGGAAGGGAGTAAACCTCCTCTCCGTTGGTGGCGTTGAGAAGGAGCACGCTCCCGAAGTAGCCCGCTACGGCTATCCCCTCGCCGTCCGAGTCAATGGCCTTGGTGAAGTCGTCAAAATCTCTCTCCCAAAGCACCTCTCCGTCGGGAGTGATGGCGATAACCCTCGAGCTGTCCTCGGAGTCGGGAACCTCCAGAAGGGCCAGGCCCCCTTTGGTTGTAACTATCTGCCTCACGTCCCCCTCGCGGGGAATCTCCTTCAAAACGTTACCACCGAGGCCGAGTACGACCAGCTTCTTCGTGGTTCCGGCGTAGATTTGGTTGTCGTACAGGAGGACACTCCACACGTAGCCGCCGACCTTTTTCTCCCACCTCAGCTTCCCGTTCTCAACGAGGTACACGTAGCCCGAGGCATCGCCCGCAACCGCAACGTTTCCATCGGGAGAAACGTCAACGCTCACAACCGCGTCTTCCAGCTTGTGCTCCCAGAGAAACTTCCCATTGGAGAACGCCTGAATCCACTTCCCCTCTGTCCCCGTAACGACAACGTTGTTATTTGAGACCGCTATCGCGTAGGATATGCCCCTCGAGGGCGCCTTCATAAGGAGGGAGCCGTTTGAACCCAGGAGCTCCGCGTCGTATCCAAATGCAAGACCGAGGTTTCCATTTTCATTGAAGTCCATGGAGAACACCGCACACTGATCAGAGTATTCCCACAGCTTCACGGGGGTGGCTGAAATCAGGGGCAGGGTCATGATAATCATCAAAGTTATCGCCACAAGCTTTGGTGGATGCACGGGTTTCACCTTGGCCCCACTATTGGTGGCGGGGATATAAATTGTTAACGGTTCGCTCTAGGTAACAAAATTAGATGACCTTAATCGAACTGACCACCCCATTTAAACCTTTGGTTGCCAATCTAAGGGTTTAGAAAGGCTTTTTTAAGCGCAAAACAACTCTCCATTGAGATGAATAAAAATGGACATCTGCATATTTGTGTGCATCACCAAAAGGGGTGGTAGGGTTGAGATACGTTAAACTCCCAAAGGAGAATACACATGCATTCCTCGAGCGTTTGAAGGAGTGGGGCAAGCTCTACGCCCCCGTAAAGATTTCCGAAAAGTTCTACGACTTCAGGGAAGTTGACGATGTCAAGAAGGTCGAGTTCAACTACAACAGGACGATAATGCCGCCGAAGAAGTTCTTCTTCCAGCCAAGGGAGAAGCTCTTCGAGTTCAACATAAAAGCTGCCGAGTACAGAGAGACTATAGAGGATGTCGAGCCCTTCGTTGTGTTCGGCCTCCACGCCTGCGACATCTTCGGCCTAAAGATAATGGACACGATATACCTCGACGAACTCCCGGACAAGTACTACAAGGTGAGGCGCGAGAAGGGAATCATCATCGGCATCAGCTGTATGCCCGATGAATACTGCTTCTGCAACCTCCGCGAGACGGATTTCGCGGATGATGGCTTCGACCTGTTCCTCCATGAGCTCCCGGACGGGTGGCTCGTCCGCGTTGGAACCCCCACGGGTCACAGGATAGTGGACAAGAACATCAAGCTCTTCGAGGAGGTAACCAGTGACGACATCTGCGCCTTCAGAGAGTTCGAGAACCGCCGTGCAGCATCATTCAAGTACCATGAGGACTGGAGCAACCTGCGCTATCTCCTTGAGCTCGAGATGGAGCACCCGATGTGGGATGAGCAGGCTGACCTATGTCTCGCCTGCGGCAACTGTAACACCACCTGCCCCACCTGCCGCTGCTACGAGGTGCAGGACATAGTCAACCTCGATGGGAACACGGGCTACCGCGAGAGGCGCTGGGACTCCTGCCAGCTCAGGAGTCACGGGCTGGTTGCAGGAAACCACAACTTCAGGCCCACCAAGAAGAGCCGCTTTATGAACCGCTACCTCTGTAAGAACTCCTACAACGAGAAGCTCGGCCTGAGTTACTGCGTTGGCTGTGGAAGATGCACCTACTTCTGTCCGGCCGGCATAAGCTTCGTCAAAAACCTGCGCACGATCATGGGACTTGAGGAGAAGTCCTGCCCGTCAGAGATAAGCGAGGAGATTCCGAAGAGGGGCTTCGCCTACGCGACCGAGATAAGGGGTGAGGACATATGAGCGAGCTGATTCTTCCAAAGGAAATAATGATGCCGGAGGAGAACCCCTACGCGCTTCACAAGGCAAAGGTGCTCAAGGTATATTCACTCACGGAGACGGAAAAGCTCTTCCTGTTCCGCTTCGAGGACCCAGAACTGGCAGAGAACTGGACCTTCAGGCCGGGGCAGTTCGTCCAGCTCACCATCCCCGGCGTCGGCGAGGTTCCGATAAGCATATGCTCCTCCGCCATGAGGAAGGGCTTTTTCGAGCTCTGCATCAGGAAAGCGGGGAGGGTCACCACCGTCATCCACAGGCTTAAGCCCGGAGACACAGTCCTCGTCCGCGGTCCCTACGGAAACGGTTTCCCGGTTGATGAGTGGGAGGGAATGGACCTGCTCCTCATCGCGGCGGGCCTTGGGACGGCACCTCTGAGGAGCGTCTTCCTCTACGCCATGGACAACCGCTGGAAGTACGGCAACATAACCTTCATCAACACCGCCCGCTACGGAAAGGACCTCCTCTTCTACAAGGAGCTCGAGGCCATGAAAGACCTCGCCGAGGCGGAGAACGTCAAGATAATCCAGAGCGTCACGCGCGACCCGGAGTGGCCCGGTCTCCACGGAAGGCCCCAGAACTTCATAGTGGAGGCAAACACGAACCCCAAGAACACCGCCGTGGCGGTCTGCGGCCCGCCGAGGATGTACAAGTCCGTCTTCGAGTCCCTCATCAACTACGGTTACCGGCCCGAGAACATATTCGTGACCCTCGAGAGGAAGATGAAGTGCGGAATAGGCAAGTGCGGTCACTGCAACGTTGGAACGAGCACCAGCTGGAAGTACATATGTAAGGACGGCCCGGTCTTCACGTACTTTGACATAGTATCAACGCCGGGACTGCTCGACTGAGGTGGTGAAAATGAGTGAGAAAGTCCGCATAGCGTTTTACGCCCTCACCTCATGCTACGGCTGTCAGCTCCAGTTAGCTATGATGGATGAGCTCCTTCAGCTGCTCCCGAACGCCGAAATCGTATGCTGGTATATGATAGAGAGGGACAGCAAGGAGGTCGAGCCCGTTGACATAGCCTTCATTGAGGGAAGCGTTTCAACGGAGGAAGAGGCCGAGCTGGTCAGGGAAGTGCGCGAGAAGTCCAAGATAGTTGTTGCAGTGGGTGCCTGCGCCACCCAGGGTGGAGTGCAGAGCTGGACGGACAAACCCCTCGACGAGCTGTGGAAGACCGTCTACGGCGACGGAAAGGTGAAGTTCCAGCCGAAGCCCGCTAAGCCCGTTGAGGAGTACATAGATGTCGACTACAGACTCTACGGCTGTCCGCCGGAGAAGAAGGACTTCCTCTACGCGATAGGAACATTCCTCGCAGGTTCGTGGCCCGAGGACATAGATTATCCGGTCTGCGTTGAGTGCAGGCTTAGGGGCAACAGCTGCATACTCATCGAGAAGGGCGAACCCTGCCTTGGTCCCCTCACCAGAGCCGGCTGCGACGCCAGGTGCCCTGCCTTCGGGATAGCATGCATTGGATGCAGGGGAGCGGTAGGCTACGACGTGGCATGGTTTGACTCACTCGCCAAGACTTTCAAGGACAAGGGCTACACCAAGGAGGAGATAATAGAGCGCATGAAGATATTCAACGCCCACAACCCCAGGATAGAGGAAATGGTTGAAAAGGTCTACAGGAGGTGAAAGAATGAGCATGAAGAACGTCTACCTCCCAATCACAGTTGACCACATAGCGCGCGTCGAGGGCAAGGGCGGCGTTGAAATAGTGGTGGGCGACGAAGGGGTGAAGGAGGTCAAGCTCAACATCATAGAAGGCCCGAGGTTCTTCGAGGCCATAACCCTCGGCAAGAAGCTCGACGAGGCTCTAGCGATTTATCCAAGGATATGCTCCTTCTGTTCCGCTGCCCACAAGCTGACGGCAGTTGAAGCCGCAGAGAAGGCTATAGGCTTCACCCCGCGCGAAGAAATTCAGGCCCTCAGGGAGGTTCTCTACATCGGCGACATGATAGAGAGCCACGCCCTCCACCTCTACCTCCTCGTCCTGCCCGATTACCTCGGCTACTCCAACCCGCTCAAGATGGTGGACGAGTACAAGAAGGAGATAGGGATTGCCCTCGAGCTCAAGAACCTCGGAAGCTGGATGATGGACGAGCTCGGTTCAAGGGCAATCCACCAGGAGAACGCCGTTCTTGGCGGCTTCGGAAAGCTCCCTGACAAGAGCGTTCTTGAGACGATGAAGGCGAGGCTCAAGGAGGCCCTGCCAAAGGCGGAGTACACCTTTGAGCTCTTCACCAAGCTCGAGCAGTACGAAGAAGTCGAGGGGCCGATTACGCACATCGCCGTTAAACCGCGGGGAGACGTCTACGGAATCTACGGCGACTACCTCAAGGCCTCCGATGGAATGGAGTTCCCGAGCGAAGAGTACAGGGAGCACATAAAGGAGTTCGTGGTCGAGCACAGCTTCGCCAAGCACAGCCACTACCACGGGAAGCCCTTCATGGTGGGAGCGATATCGCGCGTCGTCAACAACGCCGATACCCTCTACGGAAGGGCCAAAGAGCTGTATGAGAGCCACAAGGAGCTCTTAAGGGCAACCAACCCCTTCGCCAACAACCTCGCCCAGGCGCTTGAGCTGGTCTACTTCACGGAGAGGGCGATAGACCTGATTGACGAAGCCCTCGCAAAGTGGCCCATCAAGCCGAGGGACGAGGTGGAAATCCGGGATGGCTTCGGCGTCAGCACGACGGAGGCTCCTCGTGGAGTGCTCGTTTACGCGCTCAAGGTGGAGGACGGAAAGGTCTCCTACGCTGACATCATAACCCCGACGGCCTTCAACTTCGCCCAGATGGAGGGGCACGTCAGGATGATGGCGGAGAAGCACTACAATGACGACCCCGAGAGGCTCAAGCTCCTCGCGGAGATGGTCGTAAGGGCCTACGACCCGTGCATCTCCTGTTCCGTGCACGTGGCGAGGCTTTAGCCTCACTATTTTTTTAAGGTTTTAGACTTATTTTTCAGTGGTGAGGGTATGGCCGAGGAGCTTGTGGATGTGGTGATTCACGTTAAAGTCCCGAAGAAGTATGCCGAGGAGTTCAGGAAAGACGTTGAGGCCAGGGCATGGTATCTGGCCCACAAGAAGGAGCTCTTTGAGAACCTGAAAAAGCTCAAGGGCATCATGAAGACCAACAAGTCATGGAAAGAGCTGAAGGAGGAATACTATGAGGGATTTATTGATTGACAGCTCCGTTCTCATCGAGTACTTCAAAGGGAACGAGCAGGCCGTACGGTTGATGGAGCATTTTGAGAGCAGTGACGATGCCCTTTACATCACCGAAGTCGTGTTCAGCGAGGTTGTTTACATCCTCTTGGGCTACTTTTTGAAAGCCTCCCCCCGAACGGTAAAATGTAATCCACATAAGCTTCCTCCAGAGTTGGGCACTGTTTTCAAGGTTCTGGAGGGCTTTGGTTTCATACCGTCGAGTCAAAACACGCTCCTAAAGACCCTCGAGCTCATAGAAAAGTACGCGCTCCTTCCCAACGACGCCCTGATTCTTGCTACCTGCATAGAGCACGGCTTTTCCTTGGCTACGATGGACGAGGACTTCAAACCCCCTGCCGAGAGGGAGAAAGTGGAAATCATGGGTGGTGTTTAACGTGAGAACCCTCATCCTAGCCCTTGGGAACGAGCTCATGAAGGACGACGGAGTTGGGCTTAATGCCGGTAGAATTCTGCTTGAGAGAGGTTACAACGTCCTCGAGGTTGGGACGGACATCTTCCGTCTGGCCAGCCACTACAACGGTGAGGAAAGGCTCGTAATCATAGACGCAATACTGAGCGATAAGCTGAAGCCCGGGGAGGTAATCCATCTCCAGGGGAGGGAGGTCTTCGAGAAGCTGAAGGGTGAAATCAGGAGCGCCCACTTTATGGGTGCAATAGACGGGCTCAAGCTCCTCATGGCGCTCGACGAAAGGCTGAAGAGGGCGGAAATCCACTTCATCGGTGTGGTGGCGAAGGAGGTAGACCTCGGAATGGAGCTGAGCGATGAGGTTGAGAGCGCTCTCCCGAGGGTCATCGAAGTTGTTGAAGGGCTTCTTCGGTGATTTTGCTCCCTTTTCTAAAACTCTCCGGCCTGAGCGGATATGATTTTACCTTTGCAAAGCTCTCCCCGGGGAGGGTTTAAGCAAGGTTTAAATTACATGGACGTAAAACCTTTCAGTGCAGATATCCACGAGGTGATAACATGTCCTACGCAGAGTACAGGAAGAAGATTCTGGGGTTTATTGAGGACCACGAAAAGTGGAGGAAGTCAACCATAAACATGATAGCGAGCGAGAACGTTACCTCGCCGACGGTTACAAGGGCCGTTGCAAGCGGCTTCATGCACAAGTACGCCGAGGGCTGGCCAAGGGCCCGCTACTACCAGGGATGCAAGTACGTTGACGAGGTCGAGCTCCTCGGTGTCGAGCTCTTTACCAAGCTCTTCAAGAGCGACTTCGCCGATCTGAGACCGATTTCCGGAACCAACGCCAACCAGGCCGCCTTCTTCGGACTCACCAACGCCGGCGATAAGGCTATAGTCCTTCACACCAGCCACGGTGGCCATATAAGTCACATGCCCTTCGGAGCGGCTGGAATGCGCGGTCTTGAAGTCCACACCTGGCCCTTCGACAACGAGGAGTTCAACATTGACGTTGACAAGGCCGAGAAGATGATAAGGGAGCTCGAGCCCAAGATCGTGGTCTTCGGCGGCTCGCTCTTCCCGTTCCCGCATCCGGTCAAGGAGCTCGCTCCAGTAGCTAAGGAGGTCGGAGCCTACGTGATGTACGATGCAGCCCACGTCCTCGGCCTCATAGCCGGCGGCCAGTTCCAGGACCCGCTCCGCGAGGGCGCCGACATAATCACCGCCTCGACCCACAAGACCTTCCCGGGACCCCAGGGTGGTGTTATAATCTACAAGCGCTTCGGCGAGACCGAGGAGATAGCCAGGCTTCAGTGGGCCATCTTCCCGGGTGTCCTCAGCAACCACCACCTCCACCACATGGCCGGAAAAGCCCTCACCGCCGCTGAGATGCTCGAGTACGGTGAGGCCTACGCCAAGCAGATCGTTAAGAACGCAAAGGCTCTGGCTGAAGCTCTCGCGGAGGAGGGCTTCAAGGTCATCGGTGAGGACAAGGGCTACACAGAGAGCCACCAGGTCATCGTTGACGTTTCGGACCTCCACGAGGCGGCTGGAGGATGGGCCGCTCCTCTGCTTGAGGAAGCCGGCATAATCCTCAACAAGAACCTCCTCCCGTGGGACCCGCTTGAGAAGGTCGAGAAGCCGAGCGGGCTCCGCATTGGTGTCCAGGAAGTGACGAGGGTTGGTATGAAGGAGGACGAGATGAAGGAGATAGCAAGGTTCATCAAGCGCGTCCTCATAGACAGGGAAGACCCCAAGAAGGTCGAGAAGGACGTCTTCTACTTCAGGAGAAACTACACGAGGGTGTATTACTCCTTCGACTACGGGCTCCCAGAGTGAGCCCTCATTTCTTCTTGTTTTTGGAAGGTTAAAAGGAAATGTCAGCACACTCGCGGAACGGGGTCGCCCACAGGCGGTTCAAGGAAGCGCTTTCCTCCGATTCCGGTCTCAACGAGAACCCTGCCCGGATACTTCTCAA
Organism: Palaeococcus ferrophilus DSM 13482; assembly: GCF_000966265.1. Taxonomy (NCBI): domain Archaea; kingdom Methanobacteriati; phylum Methanobacteriota; class Thermococci; order Thermococcales; family Thermococcaceae; genus Palaeococcus; species Palaeococcus ferrophilus. The sequence goes on from NZ_LANF01000006.1 coordinate 126,264, forward strand.
TGACCTCCCCTATTATGGCGGCGTTCTTCCCCCTCTCGGTGCCCCTCATGGCCTTGAGGGCATCCTCCGCGTGCTCCCTTGAGACCACCATAACAACCTTACCCTCGTTGGCCACATCGAAGGGGCTTATGCCGAGCATGTCGCTCGCGGCCCTCACCTCCGGCCGGATCGGGACGTCGGATTCCCTGATGAGTATTCCCACGTTGGCCTTGCCCGCCATCTCGTTGAGAGCATTACTGAGCCCGCCCCTGGTTGGGTCCTTCATGGCGTGGATGTTCTCCCAGCCTATCGCTTTTGCCACCCCCTCCACGACCTCCCATATCGGTGCCACGTCGCTCTCCAGCTCCGTCTCGAAGGCTATGCCTTCCCTATGGCTCATGAGCGCTATTCCATGGTCACCGATGGTGCCGCTCACGAGGACGACATCTCCAACCCTCGCCCCCGCGTCGCTTATCGGGTGTTCCGCGATTCCAATCCCTGCGGTGATGATGAACATACCTATGGAATCCTCCACAACCTTCGTGTCGCCGGTGACGATTGGGACGGGGACTTCCCTGGCCGTCTCGTCCATCGAGCGGAGGATTCTCTTCAGGTCTTCCCCTTCGAAGCCCTCGCCGATTATCATTGAGTTCGCGAGGGCGAGGGGTTTCGCCCCCATCACCGCGAGGTCGTTGACGGTCCCGCTGACCGCCAGGCGACCTATATCGCCGCCGGGGAAGAAGAGGGGCTTAACGGTGTGACCGTCTATCGTGAAGACGAGGTGCCTGTCGCCAAAGGGTATCGTGGCCCCGTCGTCAAGGGCCTCCAAACCTATTCCTCCCGCGGAGTTGAGCGTTATGGCCTTCAGAACAACGTCCCTCAGAAATTCCTCCATTATTTCTCCACCGGCTCCGTGCTCAAGTTTTATCCTCACGTTCACCACCAATTTTATGTATCGCCCACTGGCTTAAAAGTTAACCGGCAGCCTTAGTTCTCTCTTCCGAAAGCTTCGCCCTTCAGGGCGGGGATACAGTAATTGAGAAATCAACATGAGAACAGGAAATGAAAACTATTTTAAAGTTTAAAAAACATACCATCGTTAAAGATGAAGCGAACAGTGACGGTAAAACTCCAACCCTCAAAAGAACAGGAGAAAACCCTCAAAGAGTTAGTTCTCATCAGTTCCAAAGTCTGGAACAGAGTAAACTACCTCCGCAGGCAAGAATTCTTTGAAGGAAAGCCGATAGATTTTCTCAAAACAGAGAAAGTGGCCTATGAGGAGTTTAAGGCTGAGATAGGCTCGGCAACAGTCCAGCAAATTTGCAGGAAGAACGCCGAAGCTTGGCGTTCATTCTTTGCCCTCATAAGAACCAAGAGAAGTGGAGAACTTCCCAAGTGGTTCAAGCCAAAACCACCAAACTACATCAAGGAAGGTGGCTTAATCCTCCTCAGGAACGACCAATACAAGATTGAAGGGAACAAGTTTATTCTCAAAGGCCTTGGAAAGTTCAAGAGGCTGGAAGTCCAGTTCAAGGGAAGAATACACTTAAAGGGAAAACAGGGGAGACTGGAAATAACCTATGACCCAATCAAAAGAAAGTGGTATGCTCACATTTCATATACGGTAGAGGAAACACTTTGGGGTGAGGAATGGGTCGAACTCCCAAGAGAACCTTTAGGTAATCTTTCAGCGGGAATAGACTTGGGAGTGAACAATTTAATGGCCGTTTACGTGGAGAACGGAGAGAGCTTCTTAGTGAATGGAAGACCGCTGAAAAGCATAGCATTCTACTGGCGGAGGAGAATAGCCGATCATCAGTCCAAACTCAACAAATCAGGATCTAAGAAGAGTAGAAAACTCTCAAGAATGCACCAGAAGGCTAAACTTCAGGCTAAACACTACATCAACGCGGCAGTAAGGCAAACCGTTGAAAGGCTCTATCAGATGTGTGTCTCCAGAATAGTAGTTGGTTACCCAAAGGGAATAGCGAGAAACTCCGACAAAGGCAAAAAACAGAATTATCTCCTCTCCCACGTCTGGCGGTTCAACACGGTGATAAAACGGCTCAAGGAAGTTGCCGAAGAGTATGGTATTCGGGTTTTTGTTGTTGATGAGGCTTTCACTTCGAAAACTTGCCCCGTTTGCGGGAAGCCTCATGATGGGGCTCGTTTTGTTCGGGGTTTGTTTAAGTGTCCCGCAACGGGGCTTGTCTTCAATGCAGACCTTGTTGGAGCGTTTAACATTTTGAAAAAGGCTGTGAAAACCATAACCCCGAACTTGCCGGGCTTGTCGGCAAGTAGGGGTAACTGGGGGAAGACCCTCCCGGAGGGGTTGAAGACCCGTTTTAGTTTGGGTCTGAATGAGACTCCTCGAACCTTCTCGCACTCGGCGAGGGGTTAACTCTTTGGAACCCTCGCCGTCCACGGCGGGGAGGAGGTCAGGTTTAAAACCGCACAAAGGATAAATACCACGAGTCCTATTATGGTACAGAGGTGGGAAAATGAAGATAGAAGACCACGTGATGTTTACTGCCAAGCACGAGAAGTGGGAGGTTGGGGAGAAGCTCATAGTGATGGAAGATGAAAACGTGGCCCACTTTCTGGCAAAGGTCGCCAACACGGTCAACGGAAAGATTGGGGAGTACCTGATAGACGTTGTGAACGTTGCCGCCATTGTGAGCCTCGCCGAGGATATCTCGGGGGAAGGGGACGTCAGGGAGGCATTCAAAACCCTCAAATCCCCCGGAACCTCAAGGAAGCTCGGCCAGCTGGTTATGGAGACCGACAAGAAGCTTAAGAAACTGCTCGTTGACGTGGCGAAGGCTTACCTCGTGCGGGAAACCCTTGCCAGGCTCAGCCTCCCGGTGGACTATCCGGAGGAGCCAATAACGGAGCTCAAGGTTGTCCTTCCCTTCCACGGCGAGCACGTGAACTTCACCGCCAAACACGTTAAGGACGGAGAGAAGTGGATAGTGGTCAAGAGGCTCATGATAGACGAGGAGACCACCTTCACGGAGGTGGCAAGGCTTCTCGCCAGCATAAACGAGACCGCGACCCTTAAAATAGCCCCCTACGCCGGCATAGACCTAAAGGGTATAGAGGAGTACTTCTCGGGCGTCAGCAAGAAGACGAAGGGGGACGCCCTCATCGCCGCGGTCGAGAAACTCCTCCACTTCCCCGCGGAGAACTACGCCCCGGAGGAGTTTGCCGGGCACGCGAGGGTCTACGCGTTAAGGACTCTCCTGGAGAAGCTCGGCCTGAACCTCGACATCCCCGCCAAGAGCCTCGAGAAATATTTGGAAAAGAAGGGCTAACGCCACAGCTCCTTCTCCTCTTTTGCCCTCCTCTCCAGGTCGTTCTCTATCTCCTTCTCCTTGGCCTGCTCGAGTATCTTGATGAGAAGCTCCTCCATGAGCCAGGAGTTCCACTTGGGATGCCTGACCTCCATCGCAACCTCGAGGGCCCTGTCCACGTCCCCCTGCTTCAGGAGGTTCACGGCGATGCTTCCAAAGGCAAGGGAGCGGAGGTAGTTGTCTGTTATGAGCTGGGCCAGCGCTATGGCGTTCTGGAATTCGCCGAGCTTGGAGTAGTAGGTAACGACCTTCGTGAGGATGGGCTCCTCGCGAGTTTTGTTACCTACGACGGCAACGACGCCATAGTACTTGGGGTCGGGAGACTCTATCAGGCGATCCATGACGAACTTCGAGACCTCCCTGAAGTAGCGTCCCTCAAGTCTGTCAATCAGGCCCTCGAGAGTCTTGGGATCGTCGAGAATCCTCGCCGTTAGCTCTATGAGGGCGTTCGTCCTATCCTCCTGAGGCAGGGAGTGGAAGATGTCAAGGGCGAGTTCGATCTCCCCCACTATGCCGAAGCTTATCATGAGGTTCTTGAGGATGCCGTCCCCTATATCCTCAGACATGCTCTTAGCAACACCTATAAAGCGCTCAAGCGTTACCCGGGGTGCGCCCTGCGTTTTGAGGTAGATGGCCGTTTCCTTGATCCCCTCCGAGAGCCAGTAGGGGTTCTTTATCCCGCTCAGTATCTTTATGGCGCTCCCATACTCCTCCCTCTTCAGGTGAACCTTTATCGTTTCCACGGAGGCTATGGAACGCCAGGGCTCCTCCTCTATCTGCTCTATTATGAAGTGGGCCTTCCTCATGTTGCCGAGTCTCAGGTAGTTATCGAGGAGGGTTAGGAAGTTGTCGTTCTTCTTGATCCTGTGGGTGAACTGGAGGGTGTAGTAGAGGGCCTCGTCGTAGTCGCCCAGATCCGTCAGGGTCTCCACGATTTCCTCGAGGAGTTCGTTCATGAGGGGGGACGGAAGAGCGCGTGCCATCTCGTACGCCCTGTAGAAAACGCGTTTATAAGCGGGAATGCCGCACTTCCCTATGTACCTCGCAATGGTTATGAGGGCCCTTATTAAAGCCTTGGGGTCGTCTATCTCCTTCGCAGCTTCAACAGCCTTCGTAAAAGCGTCTTTATAGCGTTTGTTTCTGGCCCCATAGAGCTCGTAGGCCATTTTGGCGTAGGCCACGGATTTGAAGTACGGGTCCTTTATTATACCTGCAACCTCAAATGATTCATTAACAACATGCTCCGGGATTTCCATAGGCGCTCACTACCGGGCAGTTCTAGTATGGTTGTGGGCACCGATGTATTTAACCTTTACTAAACGGGGGAAAGAAACCGCCATTTAAGGCGTTACAGAAGTGAAGTAAAAGAGATTTGGCCCGTTACCTCGTGTTCCTCTGAGAACGCGAGCCGGGGAGGGGTAATATAAAAGCGTCCCCGCAGGGAATTTCGACGAATGCCTAATTCAGCTTAGCTCATCGTATACAACGCTGACGACCTCACCGTCGTCCATCGAGACGAAGCTGACCTTGACTTTTTTGCCGGTCTTAGGGTCCACCACGACGAAATCGGGCTTCTTCAGGTACGGGCTCTGTGGAAGCTTCCAAACATCGTCGTAATAGTGCTTTATCTCCTTCATAAACTTTTTAACATCCCTCTTAACCACCGTTGTCATACCCATCACCAATCATATATACCACGTAATGATATAAAAAGCTTTCTAATCGTCACACGTTAAACATGATATCGTCATATGCCGATATAGTGGGGCCAAAGCTTTTAACAGCGAAGGGCTACTATCCCCGGGATGCCCATGAAGCTGGGGGGAATAGACGAAGCTGGAAGGGGGCCCGTGATCGGGCCGATGGTCATATGCGCCGTAACGGTGGACGAGGAGAGGCTGGACGAGCTGAGGGAGCTCAACGTGAGGGACTCGAAGAAGGTGAGCCCGCGCAGAAGGGAGGAGCTCTTTGAGAAGCTCACGGAAATCCTCGACGACTACGTCATCCTCAAGCTCTGGCCCGAGGAGATTGACTCCCGCACGGGAACCCTCAACGAGTTCGAGATTGAGAACTTCATAAAGGCCCTAAATTCCCTCCGCGTGAAGCCGGAGGTTCTCTACGTTGACGCCGCGGATGTCAAGGAGGAGCGCTTCGGCGACCTCATAGGGGAGAGGCTAAACTTCAAGCCAAGAATAGTTTCGGAGCACAGGGCCGACGACAAGTACCCCCCCGTTTCAGCGGCCTCGATCCTCGCCAAGGTCACGAGGGACAGGGAGATAGAGAGGCTCAAGGAGGAGTACGGCGAGATTGGGAGCGGGTATCCGAGCGACCCAAGGACGAGGGAGTTCCTTATCAAGTACTTCAGGGAACACGGTGACTTCCCCCCGATAGTGAGGCGCACATGGAAAACCCTCAGGAAGCTCGAGGAAAGTCTGAGGCCGAAAGAACCCGTCCAAAAATCACTCACGGACTTTTTGCGTTGATGAGCTCAAGGAAGTTGCTCTCAACTTTCCCCCTAACACGGGCCAGCTTGCAGTCGGCGGGGGAACCAATGACCGAAATCCAGCCGTAGATGTAGATTTCAAACTCGCTCTTTTCCCCGTGCTGCAGGTGGTTTAGGAAGAGCTCGGGTATTCTTGCGTTGTCAACGTAGGCGACGATGAGCATGTTCTGAGTCTCGTTGGCGTCGAAGCTCCTCGTGAATATTTTCTCTCCCCTCGAAACCTCCACGCCGTTGAAGAACACCCGGTAGTGGATGCCTCTGAGGTCAACGGGCACGTTGTTCGGATTGGTAACGAACACGTTGAGCCTTATCTCCGTGGCCCTTTCCGGGGCGGCGAGCTCTGCGTAGTTGAGGGTCATCCGCAGGGGCTCAACCGGAAGGTCGCACTCCGGGAAGTTGGCACTTTCGAGCACTATCGAATCCTTTATGTTGGTCTCAAGGGATTTCCCAACGGAGAGCTCAACGTTTCTTTCACCAAAGCGGTAGAGGGCCTTCCCCCTCACCACCAGCCGGAGGGTGCTCTTCTCGCCACTTCTCACGTGCTCCTTCCACCCTTCGATTATCCCGACGGTGTTCATGACTACCTTTCCCCTCACCGTGGTGGAGCCCATTGCAGGGATCGTGGTGTTTTCGCCCGCCCCGTATGCTATGGGCACGTCGTTTACGTAGAGCTCCAGCATGGGGTAGTCAATCGTGTAGCTGAAGGGTAGGAAGTTCCTCACCTTTACGGAGGTCTCCAGAGTTAAGGGAGAATTAAGCGCAACAATGTTTGAATCGTAGGAGGAAATTGTCATGGAATATGTCAAATAAGCCGAGAACATGAGAAGGATTGTTATAAGTGCGAGGATAGTGCGCCGACTTCTTATTCTCGCCATAACTCCCTTCTTTGTTTTGTTTTTTAAAGAATTTAAGTTTTTTCTGGGAACGGCAACAAGGGTCGAGAAGCTATATCGTGGGAGAAATTTGGAAGAAGCTGGCGGACCGGCGGGGATTCGAACCCCGGACCCTCGGCTTAGGAGGCCGATGCCCTATCCTGGCTAGGCTACCGGTCCACTTCGAGGCCATTCTTCTCTCAAAATAGAAGGGTATTTAAGCTTTACGGTTCTAGGAGTTAGGGGGAGTGGTATGGACGAGATAGACAGGAAGATACTCAACATGCTGATGGAAGATGGGAGGATTTCCTACCGGGACATGGCCCGGGAGCTTGGAATAGCCGTTGGCACAGTCCATAACAGGATAAAAAAGCTTGAGGAGAGAGGGATTCTGAAGGGCTTTCTCCCCATCATAGACTACGAGAAAGCCGGCTACGGTCTCACGACAATAATCGGCATCCAGGCCCAGGGAAACAGGATAGTGGAGATTGAGAAGCGCATAGCAAAGGATCCCCACGTCACGTGCGTTTACGACGTAACGGGAGATTACGACATAATAATCATCGCGAAGTTCAGGGACAGGAAGGACATGAACGCCTTTGTGAAGTCCCTCCTGAGCATTGAGGGGGTGGAGAAGACCACGACCCACGTGGCCATGGAAATAGTTAAGGAAGATATGCGCATCGAGGTCTAGACAACGTAGTAAGAGCCCTCCATACTGAGAAACCTTCTTGAGAAGTCCCTCATGGTCTCCGCCGGTAACTTAACCTTTTTTCCATTCAGATCTCCCTCGAAGATGAGGGGCTTGTCCTGGAGCGACTCTTCAACGAACTCGGCGAAGCGGTGCACCTCCCCCATCGTCATGGCCTTCACAATCACGTACTCGCTGAACTCGACGACCCTGATTGCACCCCTAAGAACTATCTCCTCGCCGCAGTCCTCCCTGCTGCAGTGAAACTCGAAGGGCTCCTCTGCCTTCGTCTCCACCATCACGCTCTTTCCGCGAACACCGTACACCATGAACCTGTCCATGAACTGGAGCTCGTCAAGTTCCTCCTTAGTTAGCTCCCTCCGGATGTGGACGTGCTCCCTCAGGTGGCTCTCGAGATTGCCTTCAAAGCCGCAGATGGGACACTTCATCACTCCACCCTCTTTACGACGAACTCACAGTAGGGGTCGCCCTTGGCCTCACATTTAACCTCCTCACCCTTCCACTTGCCTCCCACCCACTCCTCGACAATCCTCGTGATATACCCCGCGTCGTGCCAGTGGACGGCCTTTCCAAAGTTGGGCATCCTAGGGAATAGGTTCTTGCCCCTGACCACCACCACGTCGTCCTCGACGAGGGGCACCTCGACCACCCCACCGCCGCTGATCTTCGTGGAGTGGGCGAGCCTCTCAAGCGACTCCCTAAGACTCTTATAGGTAGCCTTATCAACCCTCGCCACTTCCTCGGCGTCCTTGACGCCCCAGAAGTACAGAAAGTCCTTGGCCCTATCGTAGCCGAGGTACTCGATGATGCTCTCCAGGAGGGAAGCTTCCGAGGACTCGTCTATAATCTGAATCCTAACGTCCTCCTGCCACAGGATACCCTCATCGTCCAGGTGAAGTGCCTCCTTTATCCTCTCCACGCTCTCGTAAAGTTCCCACGCCGGGATTATTCCCTCCTCCGTCCTGACGTATCGGAAGTTGTTGACAGAGCTTATGGGGTGGGGAGCCTTCTCAACGAAGACTCTGTGCTTCTGCGTATCCACGTGAACTATATACCCGAAGGGGATGGATATTAGCGTACCTTCCGACTGGGAGGCGAGGGAGGTTGTGAATGATGTTACGGTTGGAATCCCCGATATCTGCAGTGTGTTTATAAAACGGACCATTATCCTGATGAACTCCTCCTTTATGATGGACATGGCGTAGAGCACGGAGAGGTCATCGAGCACCAGGTAGTCGTACTTTCCCCTCTCCAGCTCGTCTCGGATTATCGCGGTGGTAATAGGAAGGTCGCGAGGATTTGAGAGCACCCCCGGGCCCGAGATTGGGGTGGGGGAGTAGAGGTTTGTGTAACCATCGAGGATTTTGACGTTCTCAAAGTTGCTGTAATCCACACCGAAGTTTTTGAGCCATCTCTTGAGCCCCTTTATGTCCTGTCTGAACTCCACGAGGAGGACCTTCTTTCCCTGCTTGAGGAGGGCCTTAACGAACTGGTGCATCAGGATAACGTTGTCATCGTGGAAGCTACCCGTAAACAGTATGGGGTATCCCTCGCGGACACCCCCGCGAAGCACCTCATCAAGCCTTCCAATTCCCGTACGGAGTACGGTCATAGGCGAACAACCACCTCTACGGGAATTTTATACTCCTCATGGAGCCTGTCTATGGTGTCCCCAACACCAACGAGGAAGAACATTCCAGCGGCCTTTGCCCCGGCCTGGTGGCACATCTCTATCAAGGCCCTCTGGGTCTCGCCGCTCCTTATGACATCGTCCACTATGAGGACCTTATCCCCCTTCTTGAGGGCCCAGTACGGGAGGTACAGCGTGGAGACGGTTCCCGAGGCACTGGGGACGTAGTTGACCTCGTAGAAGCGCTCGATACCGACCTCCTTTTTCTTCTTCGCGTAGACGACGTCAACGTTCAACTCGTTGCCTATGTGGACGGCGAGGGGTATCCCGTCCGTTGCGGCGGTGAGGATTTTATCCACATCCTTTCCCATGTATCTGGCCGCAACGTTCTCCGCGATGAGGCTCATGAGGGCAGTGTCACTGAGCACCGCCATATTATCAAAGAGACCGCGCTCATCGAACCTTATTCTCCGCTTAACCTCTTCCTCGATGTTTATGTAGGGTGACAGCAGCTCAAGGAGTTCTTTTGAGCGTCTGCTGCTTGGGAGCACCTTACCCCTCACGTATCTGTTGAGCACTGTGATGGGCAATCCTGTGATTTTTGAGAGTTCCTCGTAAGTATAGCGCTTTTTTAACAGCTTAAGTATTCTTAAAAGCCTTAATTTTTCTTTAACTGCCGCGAGCTGGCTCATTCTCTCTCCCTCCTTGGGAAGAAGATTGACAAAAAAATGTTTAAATAGGTTTCGGTTTACCCAGAGCGTGGATAAATGGAAAGAAACCCCCCTCGTTGTCTTCACTCCCTGAGGAACTCGAGCTCCTCAACGAGAGGCTTCTCCCTCTTCTTCAAGTCCCTCTCCGCCATGTAACCGTAAAGCATGACCAGCAACTCCATTATCTCACCTCCTTTTTTGTCTCTCCGTAATATACAGGTATTTTTTAGGTTAAAAGCTTTTTCAGCACCTTTACAGGGCCAGATGACCATGAAAAGGCATTCTAACCATAAAAAATGCCCGCTGATAACTTTTTAGCCTTAATGAACATGTTTGTTCAAGAAAAAAGAGTTTAAAGGAACTTTTTTCTCAAAATGCGCACATTTTAGGGAAATTCCACATTGCTAAGGGTTATAAACTGCCGGGCCCCTTTTTAATCAGGTGGTGAAAATGGCACTTGAAAACCTCGGAAAGGCCCTTAACAGCGCGCTCAAAAAGCTCGCGAGGTCAAACGTTGTGGATGAGGCGCTCATCAAGGAGGTCATACGAGACATCCAGAGGGCCCTGATAATGAGCGACGTTAACGTCCGCCTTGTTCTCGACCTGACGAAGAAGATAGAGAAGAGGGCCCTTGAGGAGAAGCTCCCTCCAGGAATATCGAGGAAAGAGCACATAATCCACATCGTCTATGAAGAGCTCACGAACTTCCTCGGGAAGGAAGCGAAGCAGATTGAGATAAAAGAGAAGCCCACAATCCTGCTCACCGTTGGAATTCAGGGTTCGGGTAAAACCACCACGATAGCGAAGCTCGCGCGGTACTTCCAGAAGAGGGGCTACCGCGTGGGCCTGGTGTGTACCGACACCTGGCGGCCGGGTGCCTACTTCCAGCTCAAACAGCTCGTGGAGCCCTTCGGCATCGAGGTCTTCGGTGACCCGGAGGAGAAGGACGCTGTGAAGCTCGCGAGGGAGGGTGTCGCCCACTTTAGGGAGAAGGGCGTTGATGTCATCATAGTGGACACCGCTGGAAGGCACAAGGATGAAGCCGGGCTCATAGCGGAGATGAAGGAGATAAGCTCCGTTGTGAATCCCCACGAGGTGATACTCGTCATAGACGGCACCATCGGTCAGCAGGCCTACAGCCAGGCCCAGGCATTCAAGGAGGCAACTCCCATAGGCTCGATAATCGTCACGAAGCTTGATGGAAGCGCCAAGGGTGGTGGAGCCCTCTCCGCAGTGGTTGCCACGGGAGCACCGATAAAGTTCATAGGTGTGGGCGAGCGCGTGGAGGATTTAGAGCCCTTTGATCCAAAGCGCTTCGTTTCAAGGCTCCTGGGTCTCGGTGATATACAGGGGCTCCTGGAAAAGTTCGAGGAGCTCAGCAAGGAGCAGGAGATAAAAGAGGAGGACATGGAGAAGTTCCTCAAAGGGAAGTTCAACCTCCGCGACATGTACGCACAGCTCGAGGCCATGAGCAAGATGGGGCCGCTCAAGCAGATTATGCAGATGATTCCAGGACTCGGCTATTCCGTCCCCGATGAGTTCCTTCAGGCAGGGGAGCAAAGGCTTAAGAAGTTTAAGGTCATTATGGATTCCATGACGGAGGAGGAGCTGGAGAGACCAGAGATTATAAACTACTCCCGCATAAAGCGCATCGCCCGCGGTTCCGGGACCTCTGTGAGCGATGTGAGGGACCTGCTGAACCAGTACAATCAGATGAAGAAGTTCTTCAAGAGCATGAACAAGAGAAAGCTCTCCCGCCTAGCCAAGAAGTTTGGTGGAATGAACTTCGGGGGGTTTGGGATATGATTGAGGCTTTCATTATGGTTGTCGTCCGACCCGGAAAGGAAGAAGAGGTATACAACGCCCTGAAGGAGGTTCCCCAGGTCAAGGAGATTTACAGGGTTTACGGGGAGTACGACGTGGTTTTAAGGGTCGAAGTGGGGAGCATAAAGGAGCTCGACGACTTCCACGACCACGTGCTTAGGAAGGTCAAGAACGTTGAAATGACGGAGACCCTGATAGCGAGCTCCTACAGGGGGTGATGCCTTGAGGGACGCGAAGTCCCTTGTGGCCACCATCTACCTCGACACGGGAAGGGTGGAGTTCGACCCTAACTTTAAATTTAAGTGCCTCGACGACTGTGCCAAATGCTGTGTGGAGCTCGACATTCCCCTGAGGGACGAGGACATCACGAGGATAGAGGAACTCGGCTACAGCACGTGGGAGTTCGTGGACTATGAGAAGATGTTCTACCGCGGAGACAGGTTCGTGGGTTACGCCCTCAAAAAGCGCCCCTTCGACGGTGCCTGCCCCTTCCTCCGGGAGGACGGGAAGTGCGCCATCTACCCCCACCGCCCCCTCGCCTGCCGTCTCTATCCCTTCCTCCTCGTCAAGCACGGGAACGTCCTCGAGATTTACGTCAGGAACGTTGAGTGTCCGGGTATAGGCCACGAAGAGGGCCGGCCCGTTGACGAAGCCTTTATTGAGGAGTACTTCGGCGAGGTGGTGGAGGAATACAGGGGGAAGATGAAGTCCCATGGAGCAATGGTCGGGCAACGAGCGTGACAGCTTTTTGTTTTATTATGTAATTATGCAATTGTGTTTTTAATTAGAAAGGAGGGAAAGGTGTGAGGAGAATAATCCCCATTCTCATTGCCATCTTAGTTGTGAGTGCAGGATGTGTTGGGGAGAAACCCGTGAGTCCATCCACCACAACAACCGTGACCCCTGAAGAGACCGCCACCACCGAGGTTCCCAGAGAAGAGACAACGACTGAAACACCTGCCCCCACTATGACGACAGAGGGGACCGTCAAAGTTACGTTCATCGTCTCGGTTCCAGATTATACCCCCGAGAACGACTCGATATACATAGCGGGCGACTTCAACCGCTGGAACCCCGGCGACGAGAGGTACAGACTGAGGAAGCGCGACGACAGAAGGTGGGAGATAACACTCGAGTTCCCCTACGGGAAGAAGATAGAGTTCAAGTTCACGCGCGGCTCCTGGGAGAAGGTTGAGAAGGGTAAGAACGGCGAGGAGATCCCCAACCGAGTGATGGTGGTTGAAGAGAGCGGAACCTACGAGTTCACCGTTTATCAATGGAGGGACTACGTGGAGGAGGTCGGAGTGGGCGAGCACACTATAACCGGGAACGTGACGACCTTCAAGATGCTCATCCCTCAGCTCAACAGGACGAGGAGGATATGGGTGTACCTACCGCCCGACTACAACACTTCCGGCAGACACTACCCCGTCCTCTACATGTTCGACGGTCAGAACCTCTTCGACAGTGCAACTTCATTCGCGGGCGAGTGGGGCGTCGACGAGACTCTCGAGAGGCTCTACAACGAGAGCGGCTTCTCCCTAATCGTCGTCGGCATAGACAACGGCGCTGACAAGAGGATAGATGAGTACGCCCCCTGGGTGAACAGGGAATACGGCAGAGGCGGCGAGGGCGACGCAATGGTGAGGTTCATAGTCGAGACACTTAAGCCATACATCGACTCCCACTACCGCACCGTTCCCAACGAGACCGGGATAATGGGCTCTTCCCTTGGCGGCCTGATGGCGGTCTACGCGGGCTTCGCCTATCCGGAGACCTTCCGCTACGTCGGGGCGATGAGTTCGGCCTTCTGGTTCAACCCGGAGATATACGACTTCGTGAGGGATACCACCGGCCCAGAGAAGATCTACATCGACTGGGGAACCCTCGAGGGGAACGACCCTGGCGAGATGATAGCGACGAACGAGAAGATGGTGGAGATACTGAGGGAGAAGGGCTACGTCGAGGGGGAGAACCTTCTCGTGGTGGAGGACAAGGGAGCCACGCACAACGAGTACCACTGGGGCAGACGGTTCCCCAACGCTGTGCTCTGGCTCTTCGGGGGGTGAGCCCCAACCGCAAACTTTATAAACCAATGACCGAGAGTATGCATCGGCACGGCGGTCATAGCGGCGGGGTCACACCCGGACTCGTTTCGACCCCGGAAGTTAAGCCCGCCAGCGATCCCGGTTGTACTGCCCTCCGAGAGGGGGCGGGAACCCGGGGACGCCGCTGGCCTCCCAAATTCTCCCAACACTTCTTCCTTACAAAAGACGCTGTCAAAATTAAAAGTATTAAAAGTTAAAGAAAAGGGTTCATTCGTCCACGCGCTCAAAAATCTCCTGTGTTATCTTGAGAACAGCCCTGTAGAGCTTCTCGCTTATTATGCCGTCGTTGTAGTGCTCCTCAAGCTTCTCCCTGTCAAGGATCTCCTTCTTTCCATCGGGCCACTTAACTATGTCCACCTCGAGGTCTATGTAGCGGGCCCTGTCCGGGTAGAGCTCTATGGGAGTGTTTATGTTGTAGTACTCACCCTTTAGCTCGCCGTTCCTCGAGTAGTAGGAGTGCCTGAACCACCACTTTCCTTCCTCTATCTCCGTTATGGCGTAGTCGCCGTTCTCTATGGGCATCTCGAGGCCGTCGTAGAACTTGCCCGGCTTCAGGCGCCTCTTGAAGACGACGCGGAGCGGGTTGAGGGAGACCTCCATTACCTCTCCCGGCCCTATGCGAACCTTCTGCCCATCGGGCTTGACGTGCTCGAGGTGGAAGAGCCAGCCGGGTTTGGGCCCCTTGTTGTTAACGACTGCCTCAATAAAGCCTTCCCTTACCTTGGCCCTTCCGCCGGTTCTCGCGAGGATGCTCTCGGCTATCTCCACCGCGAAGCTGAACTCCGGGTCGTAGGCCTTGAACTGGTGGTGGCCCTCTATGGTGGGAACCGCCTTGTCCCTTACCTCATCGAGCTTCTTTTTGGCCCCTCCTCCAAACTCGACCTCGTATATGTTCCGCCCCTCGATAATCTTGGCGGGAGCGGAGTAGCTTTCGGCCTCTTTGAGCCTGTCCGCGAGCTTTGAAAGGTTTATGAGCTCGTCCCTAAGGAGGTTCCAGTCCTTGTAGGCAGCAGCCGTTCTCCAGAGTATGCCCCACTCCCCGAGGTCTATGCTGAGCCCGAGTATCTTGAGCCTCTCGCGCTCGCTGTTCTCCCTTATCTTGCGGGAAATCTTGACGTGCTTTTGAGCCCCCACGGGCTTTGGTATTAGCACCGCGTAGTCACCGGGTATGGTAAGGTTCGGGCTCAGGTGGGGCAGGACGTTGTACTTCTTGACCTGGACGAGCACCTCGTCCCCTTCCACCGCATCCGGAAGCTCGTTTATCCGCATCGTGCCTATTGCGTCGCCTATGTCCACGTATATGTACTTCTCGTCCCTGTTAACCACTATGCCCTTGTAGATGCCGTAGAGCTGGTAGGGCATCTTCCTAAAGAAAACGTCTATAAGCTCCTCCTCAAACACCTTTTTAACGTCTTCAACCCTTGTTCCGACTAAAATAACTCCCTGGTCGTCCTTTTTGTCGTAGATGTCCACGTCGAAGTCCTCGTAGCTCTTCTCGAGGTTAAGCCTCTCGGCGATTTTCTTGCTCGGCTGGCTTATCTTAAAGCCCCTGTCAAGGAGCAACTTCGTAAGTGCTGTGCTATATATTCCTCGAATCCTCACCGAAACCTCTGAGTTTGTAGACACTTTCACCACCCCGTTTTCGTCTTTCCACAACACCAATGAGCGTCAAGCCCTCCAGTATGTCCTCCGAAGGAGTTCCGCTTAGTTTTTCCACGTTCCGGGGTTCAACCCATAGAAGCCCCATGGAGTGCCACTCCCTGAGGGCCTCTTCAACCTTGTAAACCCATGAGGGGTGAGTGTAAAGGTGATACGTCAGGTGGAGCAGTTTTTCGAAGCGGGCCTCTATTTCATCAACCTTCTCTATACGCTGGAGTATTCCGGAGGGAAGCTTTTTTTCTTTTTCGCTTTCGCCTATGAGGACGAGACCCTCAACGTCCGCACTGAGGTTCTGAAGGGCCGTGGTCACGGAGTAGTCGTATATCCTGTAGAACTGGATGAGCCTCTGGATTGCGGTGTTGAACTTCGCCCTCTCGCTGTAGCTCTCAAGGGCGTGTCCGAGGGCGGATAGGGTCTCCTCAACCCTGAACTTCATCTGGTGCTCATTCTTCTGGAGTTCCTTCGCGTTATCCGCGAGCCCGTAGAGGGCCGCGGCGCGGTATATCTCCGATGAGAGGAAGAACTTCTCCTCGATTATACCGTGAATCTCCCTGAGAATAGGGGCGAGTTCCTCAACACGCGATGAGGGGCCGGCCTCTAGAAGTGCCGCGAACCTCTTCTCAAACTCCTTGTGGAGGAACGAGGCTTTTTTCACCATCTCCCTTAATTCAGAAATCTCCATTGCTCCCACCCAAATCCTTTTAGGGGAAGAGGTACTTTTACTTTTCGCCCGGGGGAGGAAGTATGAGGATAGGCTTCATAATCAACCCAATAGCGGGGATGGGCGGGAAGGTCGCCCTCAAGGGAACAGACGGAGTTGTGGAGGAGGCGATTAGAAGGGGAGCTAGACCCGTAGCGGAGGAGGTGGCGAGACTCTTTCTTCACGAGCTGACCCACTACGTAGAGGCTTCCGACGTGAGCTTCCTAACGGGGCCCGACGGCATGGGTGAGAGAGTCCTCGGGGATTTTGAGTTCCCGTTCGAGGTTATCCCCCACCGTAAAATCGGCCACCGCGAGGTCGAGGGTGTGAGGATTCCCGACACCACAAGTGAGGACACGAAAACCCTTGCAAGGACGATGGTGGGGAAAGTAGACATGGTGCTCTTCGCGGGGGGCGATGGTACGGCAAGGGACGTTTTCAGCGCCGTTGACAGGGCCGTTCCAATCCTCGGAATTCCCACAGGGGTCAAGATGTTCTCCGGCGTCTTCGCGGCATCTCCCGAAAACGCGGCTCTCATACTCGTTGAGTTCATGAAGGGAAACGCGAGGGTAGTGGAGCGGGACGTTATGGACCTCGACGAGGAGGCCTACAGGAGGGATGAGGTGAGGCCAAGGCACTACGGAAAGGCCCTCACTCCCTACGTTGAGCTGCTGGTGCAGGGGGCCAAGGAGCCCACCCAAGTTGACGAGGAGGAAGAGGTTGAGGCGATAGCGGAGGCACTCGTTGAGGAACTCGAGGACGGTGTGTATTTCCTCGGGGCGGGCTCGACCCTCAAGAGGATCAAGGAGCGGCTCGGGATAAACGGAACCCTCCTGGGCATTGACGTCGTGGAGATAAACGATGGAAAGGCGAGGCTTTTAGTGAAGGACGTCTCCGAAAGGGATCTGCTGGCCTTCATCGAGAGAAGACCAAAGGTCATAGTGACCGTCATTGGGGGGCTGGGCTTCCTGTTCGGACGCGGCAACCAGCAGTTCTCGGCCGAGGTTCTGAGGCACATTCCCAAGGAGAACATCATCGTCGTGGCAACGCCCTCAAAGCTCAGGGGAGGAGTGATAAGGGTCTACACGGGCGACCGAGAAGTGGACGAAAAGCTGAGGGGCTACATGAGGGTGAGGGTGAGCCCCTGGGCCGAGCGCATGGTGAAGGTCATCTAGGGCGCGATGGACATAAGCGGACATCCTTCTCTTTCTGTTCATAATGGGACATATTTAATGGCCGTAAAATATATAAGCTTCCAACTTTTAGTGTAAAATGGTGATGTCATGAAAGCGGTTATTCTTGCCGGCGGATTTGGAACGAGGCTCAGGCCGATTTCCTCAACGAGGCCAAAGCCAATGGTGCCTGTTCTCGGAAAACCGAACCTCGGCTACATCCTCGAGGCCCTCCAGAAGGTTGACGAGGTTGACGAGATTATACTCTCAGTTCACTACATGCGCGGCGAAATCAGGGAGTTCATCGAGACTGAGATGGTGGACTACCCCAAGGACATACGCTTCGTGAACGACCCCATGCCCCTCGAAACGGGCGGTGCACTCAAGAACGTTGAGGAGTTTGTGAGCGACGAGTTTCTGGTGATCTACGGCGATGTTTTCACGAACTTCGACTACGGGGAGCTCATCAAGGCCCATAGGGAGAACGATGGGCTAGTGACCGTGGCCCTCACGAAGGTCTATGACCCAGAAAAGTACGGTGTTGTGGAGCTCAGTGAGGACGGAAAGGTGGTGGGCTTCGAGGAGAAGCCCCACAGGCCCAAGACGAACCTCATAGATGCCGGAATCTACGTGGTGAACAAGGAGATCCTCAAGGACGTTCCCAAGAACAGGGAGGTATACTTTGAGCGCGAGATACTCCCCAAGTACGTTGGCCAGGGGTTGGTTTACGGACACCTCATGCCCAGGGAGACCTACTGGGTTGACCTCGGAACGCCCGAGGACCTCTTCTACGCCCACCAGATAGCCCTGGACGAGATAACCAAGCAGAACGGATACTACACGATAAAGGAGGGCGCTGAAGTAGCTGAAGATGTGGAGATACAGGGGCCGGTCTACATTGACAGTGGGGCAAGGGTAAAGCCAGGCGCAAAGATAAAAGCCTACACCTACATCGGTCCCAACACCATAGTCGAGAAAAAGGCGTACCTCAAGCGCTCGATACTCATAGGGAGCGATATAGTGAAGGACCGGGCCGAGATAAAGGACAGCATCCTCGGCGAGGGCGTCATCGTTGGCAAGAACGTTATAATCAAGGAAAACGCCGTCCTCGGAGACTACGCCAAGATACACGACAACCTCGTTATCTACGGGGCAAAGGTTCTCCCGTGGAAGAAGGTCGAGGAGTATGAGGCGTGGATAAAGCTCAAGCTCGACCCCACCAAAGTCAGGCCAGAGCTCACACCGGACCGCTGCCCTCTCGGACTTCCTGAGTGTATTTACAAGAAGTTCAAGGCCATAGCGGGAGAGAAGCCGCCCTGTGATGAGTGTATCGAAAACCAGTGGCTCTTCTGAGCCTTCTACTCTTTTTGGGTGATGGCCATCAGGGTCAAAGGACTAACGAAGGAGCTCATGATTCTGGCGGAAAGAAAGGGATTCGAGGCCGTTCCCGAGTATCGAACAAGGGACGGCACGCGCGTTGACGTCGCCCTTCTCATGGCCGGAAGGCCCCTGCTGGCGGTGGAGTTTGAAAACTCCTACAAGTGGATAAAGCAGCGCGTCCTGTACAACGCCGTTAAAGCCCACAGGGCGGGCTTTCGGGAACTCTGGGTGGTGTATCCGTTCAAAAACCTCTCCCTCGGCGGCTGGCTGGATGAGTTCATATCCGGGGAGCTCGGACTAATGGTGAGGACGCTCCGCCCTGAGGGGCTAACAGGAGAAATGAAGAAGAGGTTAGAGGAGCTCCTTGAGGAGGGAAATCCTGCGCTTGCTCAGGATGACCTTCGGGTGCTTTAGGAGCGCCTTGATGACCTCCCCGTAGTCCCCGCCGGCTATCTTCTCTGCGTCTGCACCGCTGAGCACCTGGATGAAGAGATCAAGGTCCTCGTCCGTTAGCTTCTCCGTAACCTTCCTGACCTTGAGAACCTTTTCGAGCCTCTTTCCGTCGGTCTCCCACCACTCCTTGGTGTAGTTCTGGAGGAGTGAGAGGTTCTCCTCTTCGAGGCCCCTGACTATCCACTTGCTCGCTATCGTTCCAGCCTCCATCGCCTCGGCCATTCCGCCGCCGTGCATCGGGTTGACCTGCCTCGCTGCATCGCCAACTACCACCACGTTGTCCTTTGCAAGCTCCTTGACGAAGCCGCCGACCGGAACGACGCCGACGTTTATCTCAAGGAGCTTCTTTGCTGGAATGTTGTTCTCCTTGAGCCACTTGTCGAGGTAGTACTTGGCGGTCTGCGGGTTGTCGGAGTTAATGCCTATTCCGACGTTCGCCCTGTCCTCGTCCTTCGGGAAGACCCAGACGTAACCCCTTGGGGCGACCTCGTTGCCGAACCAGAGGTGGATTAAGTCAGGGTCGTAGCCCTCTATGAGCATCTCGTACTCGTAGGATGAGTCGAACTCGTGCGGGGGAGCGTAGGTGTTTATTCCAGCCTTCCTGGCTATTGTGCTCTCAACGCCGTCCGCTGCCACGATTACCTCGGCGTAAATTTCAACCGGCTCGTCCTCGTGCTTGGCCTTGATTCCAACCACTTTGCCCTCCTTCTTTATGACATCGAGGGCCTCCGTCCTCGCGAGAACGTCTGCACCGGCTTTAGCGGCGTAATAAGCCAGCATCTTGTCGAAGACCTTCCTCTCGAGGATTACGCCGCTGGCTTCCTTATACCTGAGCTCGAGCTCGTGGCCGCTCGGGGAGTATAGCTTCGCCCCGTAGATCTCGCGGTTGATGTACCTCTTATCGTAGGGGATGTCGTACTTGTCAAACACCTTTATGCTTATGCCCTCGGCGCACTGCTTGGGCGTGCCTATGGCGGGCTTCTTATCAATGAGAAGAACCGAGTGACCGGCTTTAGCAACGTTTCTGGCAATGATCGGCCCGGCTATTCCAGAGCCGACAACAACAACGTCGTACTTCCAGTTCATTCTTTCACCTCCAGGGGCTCTGCACTTAAAGCCCCAACCGGGCAGGCGTTGATGCATATCCTGCAGCTTATGCACTTGTCCTGGAAAAACTCCCATCCGCTTGAGTGAACCTCTATCGCCAGCGTCGGGCAGACGCCGGCACAGCCACCGCAGAGGTAGCACCTATCCTCGTTGACGACGATTCTAATCTTCTCGGGCATTTTTGACACCTCTAATGATTATAGTGAGGCTCTGTCAATCTCAATAACCTCCCCTTTTATCTTTAACGGCACAAACCTGTTCAGCTCCTGCGCCTTGGCGAGGACTTCCCTCTCCTTCATGTTGAGCCTGTCGGAGAGCTCGTCCACGGTGGCCTCGCCGTTTATCAGGAGGTAGTGGAGTATGGCAAGCTGGGTCATGTCCCCGATTTCAGAGAGATAGCGCTCCTTCAGAAGCTTTGTCAGACCGTCGCGGTAAGCCTCAACGTCCCGGAGGGCCTCGAGTATTTTCTTCAACTCATCGTTTGCCTCGAGAAAAGCCTTCACCATCGAGATTATATCCCCGTGCTCCTCGGGGAGTTTGGAGAGGTTTATTTCATAGTCCCCCTTTTTACCCCCTTCCCTAAGGTCTATGTTCTCGTACCAGAAGAGGTTGGGGGTGATTGTGGTAACGTAGGTGTTGGCGATGTTTATGCGATAGTACTTCCTAGCGGGCCCAATGAAGTGTTCATCCTTCTCGTAGGGCTCCAGGATGCCCTCACGCTCCATTATCTTAAGGTGCTTGGCCACGGCCGTTGAGGAGACGCTAACCTTGCTGCTAAGGAAGCTGAAGTAACACTCACTGCACGTGAGGTGGCTCAGCAAATCACGCCTGACCTTATTACCAAGCACGTAAAATATATCGGGTTCAGACATGTTCCCCACCTACCCAGATTTGTGACGTAAGGTTTATATAGTGTTCAATTTAACCTTTGGTTGCAAACTTGAAATTTGTTAAACTCCAGGTTAGAAATCATGCATAAAACGTTATAAACCTTTAGTTTGGAGGTGGGAAAATGGGACTTATTAGCGACGGAGACAAGAAGGTAATTAAGGAGGAGTTCTTCTCAAAGCTGGAGGAGCCGGTTAAGCTTATCGCTTTCATTGGAAAGGAGCACTGCCAGTACTGCGACCAGCTCAAGCAGATACTCGCCGAGATCAGCGAGCTCTCGGACAAGGTCACCTACGAGGTTCACGACTTCGACGCGGAGAAGGAGCTCGCGGAGAAGTACCGCGTTGACCGCGCGCCTGCAACCGTGATAACCAGGAACGGCGAGGACTTCGGCGTCCGCTTCTTTGGCCTTCCAGCAGGTCATGAGTTTGGGGCATTCCTCGAGGACATAGTTGACGTCAGCACCGGCAACACCGACCTCGCCCCCGACACCAAGGAGGCCATAGCGAACGTCGAGAGGGACGTAAGGATACTCGTTTTCGTCACCCCGACCTGCCCCTACTGCCCGATGGCGGTCAGGATGGCCCACAAGTTCGCCCTTGAGAACACCAAGGCGGGCAAGGGCAAGATACTCGGCGACATGGTCGAGGCCATCGAGTACCCAGAGTGGGCCGACGAGTACAAGGTCATGGCCGTCCCGAAGGTCGTCATAATGGTTGACGGCGAGGACAAGGTCCAGTTCGAAGGTGCTTACCCGGAGAAGATGTTCCTCGAGAAGCTTCTCGCTGCCCTCGAGTGAATCCCTTTTTCATACTTTTGTTAAATTTCCAACCTGTTCTTGAGAGGTTGATAATGTCAGGTAAACCTGTTAAGGAGCGGACCAAGCACTTCGGGGATAATTTCAGGAGTAAAGAGGGGGGAGGGTTCACAGGTTCATCTTCCTGTATCGTTTATAGAAATCTACTTACCTCCCCTGAGCGCTAAAATCATCAGAGATAGCAATACAATAAAAGCCGGCCCGCAAATTCCTTCCTCTCTTTTTGTTTCGGTCACGGTTTTAGTATGCTCCTTTGTCTCCGTTACAGTTTTAGTCATTGTCATCGTCACAGTTTTTGTCATGGTGATCGTCACGTTCCTGTAAATGCATTTAGGCCAATGAGTGAAGAAGTTCTTCTCCACAAAAATCTCTAATTTTCCATTCTCACCAATCCTGAAGATGTGGAAAACTTTCAGGCTCTTCCCATCATAGAAGAATACGGGGAACGGCTTCAAACTTGATGTGTTTAGGAGTTTGGTTTCGCTTTCCTCTTTTCCGAAGAGAACTACCTTACTGTAATCATGCTGTCCCGGTGTGATGTTCCAAATGCCCTGATAGACTGCGGGATAGAAGAGAACCCCCTCCTTAAGGAATACCCCTTCAATGTGTTTTACCGTGAAGTTGGCGTCAAAATAGGGTTCCAGTTCTTCAATGGGGATCACATACGTTTGTGAACCATCGGAAAAAATCACAGCATCATCTTCTAACACCCCTTCAACGGGTTTAGTTGTTGGGCTTCTCTGTTCTCTTGTGTAATTCCCTACTCCTAAATAATCAATGCAATTTCTATCAACGCGCCACACAAGAGAAGAGAATGGCTCTTTCTGTCTAAAAAAGACAATGGTCCATGCACTATCTTGACGATAGAACAGGGGATGGGATGAAATCTCTGAGGATTTAGAGGAAGAGTCATCCAAGAAAGGATTAACAAAGTACAGATTATTCCCATCAAAATAAAAAGGAAAATAGTACCAGACGACTGGGCTAAGATAGCAGTGAAACGGTTTTTCTTCGAGAGTGTAGTTCCAGAAGCCCTCACAAACCGGCCCCAGATGTGTAGGCCACTGGGTTGGAGTGTACGTGACAAGTAAGAATGCGTTTTCTCCGTCACTGTAAACTTCCGTATATGCAGAAAATCCATCTCCCAATCCGGCCTGATAAACAATACCGGCTGAAGCAAAGCTCGCCAGAGTGGAAAAGATTAAAAAGGCAATGAAAACATGCTTAAACTTAAACATAAGGCTCCCCCAAATTGTTCTGGCAGTAATCTTCCATTTCATCAATAACTCTCAAGTCCGTGCTAAAGTAATAAGCCCTATGATAAAACTTGCCGCCCAAAACATCTTCTTGTGCTTTGATTTGACCTCCTCCCCACTTAAACCACCACAAGGCAAAAGTCGACATCATACCACCTCTAAGATTTCTTCGCAATACTTTATAGTTGGTGTGTTTAATTATGTCTGAAAGTTTTTTAAGGTTTGCCCTAGCTCAGTAGATACTGTCAGGATACCCCTAGTTCCCACCACTCATGAAGTTGTGTAATCCACCAGGTTCACGGTCAGGATTGCTTCCAAAATCCTAATGGAGCAGTTCATTTCTTCAACTAACACCCTGTAAGCATGCTTGTAAACTCCTCCGAAGTATAAGTGTGCCAGTACTGCGAAATGTTATCAGGTCGTAAAGCTGATTACTTCACTTCTCTGCGGGTGTTTTTCAGGGAGTGCTCTCTGATCATCAGGTAAATCCTCGGATTTTATGATCAAAACCTCCTGCTGGAAGTTCATAGTGCCAATCAGCCAAAAACTCAAGTGCTTATAGCCCTAAACGATTTGATGGGAACTAAATTTCCACGGGGGAACACCGCCTGTTTTAAAACCGATTATCCCCTTAACTTCTTCGGAGTGGTTAACCTAACTTCTCCGGGGGTTTCACGGAAAGGTTATAAATCTCGTTTCCTCACCGTTACCGGGGGAGAGAATGAGCATAAGAGTGGGTGGAGTGACCGTTCAATTCACAGGAGACCTTGACGACGGGTTTGAGGAGGCTTTCAAGGGGCTCTTCGCGCGGCGCTACGTTCCCGCGGTTGATGACGCGTCCGGAGAACCCCACGTGATTGTTGAGCGCTTCAAGGGCGAGGAGTTCAGGGTATTCAGCGCGGTTTACGACCACATGGGGAGGGACTCCTACAAGATAGAGTCGAAGGTGCCCTCCGCCTACGGAAATGAGGCGCCGATATTTTTTATACTCCAGACGGCTGCCAGAGCGGCCGCCAAGATTGGACGGATGTTCGTAACGGACTCCGTTGGTGTTGTTGCCCCAAACGGGAAGGCCGTCCTCTTCGTGGGTTACCCCCACACGGGGAAGAGCACCATGTCAGTACTGGCGATGGCGCACGGTCTGCCCGTTCTGAGCACGGAAAACACGGTGCTCGAGGTGAGGGACGGAAGGCTCTACATCGTCGGGGGAACGGAGGTTCTCGTTTACGACCCCCGCATAGAGGGCATCTACGACATCGAGGTTCCATACGACGAGCAGACCCGGAGCGGCTACCGCATAACCGACCTCCGGAAGGACGGTGAGAGGAGAAGGCTCCTCGAAGAAGGGGTCGAGGTGGACACGATAGTCGTGCTCCACGCGGCCTTTAACTGCGGTGCCGCGAGCTTTTCACGGATAAAGGGGAGGAAGGTCAGGAAGACCCTCTGGTACTTCTCGACGGCGCTCATGAAGGGGCTGGACTACTACGATCCGATGCCCCTCCACGTGCCCATGAACGATGAAATCGTCAGAAACCTGGAGCTCTTTCTCAAGACGGCCTCAGACAACTACTCCGACAGGATGTTCGAGGCCTTCGGAAACCACAGGGCAATATTTGACGTGATCCTTGAGGGGGAAGGGTGAACAGCCCCCCACCCTAAGGAGTGAAGCCTGCTAAAAGGAAAGTGTCAGCAGTTGTAGCACAGCATCGCCGCTTTTTTTAGCAGGACCACTCGGTAGAGTTTTCCATTTATTATGCGCGGGTTCGAGAGCCTGTTGAGGTTGTGGATGCGCTTCCTCTCTATGGCGGCAAAGTTTAACTCCCTGAGCACCTGAACGAAGTCCTCCCACCTTATGTTGAGCCATCCCCCGAGCTCCTCAAAGCTCTCCAGTTCAACCACGTGGTACCTCTTCCCGTCTATTATGTAGCGAATCACGCGCTTTGGAAGCTCCTTCCTGAGGCGCCAGCGGGCGTGCTTGGGCTCCTGCACCTCAAGAACGGCCCTCTCCATGTCCTTGCCTTCCGTGAGCATCTTGAGGAGGGCCTCAAGGATTAGGGGTATCCTGTCTGGAACGCCTATCACGTCCCCCCTCAACTCAAGGCGTCTCCTCCTTACCCTTATCCCCTCCGCCTCGAGGGCGTCGCCTATCTTAGCGGTGGTTCCCTTCTTGGTGCCCCCCATGTCAACTATGCCCCCGATGATGAAGGCTCCCGCGGAAAAATCCTCCTCACCTAAAACCCCCTCCCCCCTCGGGTCGAGGAGAACAACCTCTTCAATCCCATTCTCACGGAGCAACTCGACGGTCGTTCCCGGGTAGGAAATCGCGTCCACATCTGGAACCGCCTTCAGGAGGGAGCGGAACTCATCGTTGGCCCACGTTGCCCTCAAGAGCCCGCCGTGGAGGTACTCCCTCATCGTCCCGTAGGAGCGGGAGACCTGGAAGGCGACCTTCTTCTTCTCCCGCGGAGTGTGCTTATCCCAGTGCATAAGGTCTATTATGAATAAGGGATAGCCGATATCCTCAAGGACCTCCCTGAACTCGCCGGGCGTTAGGACGGCCTCAAACTTCTCGCTCAGCCCCATGGGTATGAAAGCGTACCCGGCACGCTCGACCCTCTCACCGCTGAGCTTCCACGCCAGATGCGCACCATCCGGTACGCGGCCTATGAAGCCCCTCCCCTCATAGAGCGCCACTGCTATCCCCTGAAAGGGGTCGGAGCCCCTCTTTGGAATCTTCTTCGAGAGCGTGCCTATAGCATCCACGCCCATTTCCAGGAGCATTGCCCTGAGAACTTCGCCGAGCTTCCTCATGGTCATCAAGCGGGAGAAAGGGAGAGGCCTTTTAAGATTTATGGGTGGTGAGCCGGAGTAGCAGGAGCACCCCGAGGCTCGCCCCAACGAGTAAGGGAAGGTACTTGAAAACCGCGGCGTAGCCTTGGAGTCTCGCCACGTACCCGAGGAACAGGGGGCCCGAGAGGTAGCCGAGGTCAAAGAACATGGTGTAAACGCCTGAACCCACCGTCCTTATGCGCTTTGGGAGCTCCGCAAGGGCCATAACCTGAAGGGCAGGAACCGCGAGCCCGAAACCAGCCCCAAGGAGAACAGCACTGACGTATGCCGCTGGGGGCAGCTTGCGGAAGACGAGAACGGTGTAGGCAACCAGCACAAGGGATAGACCAGTCAAAGCAACGGGAAGCGGGCCCCTCCTGTCCGCCTCCTTACCCCCAAAGACCCTCGTCACGAGGCTAGCCCCTCCCATAACGCTCGCATAGAGACCAAATACCCCCGTCCCAAAGCCACTCTCCTTGTAGAAAGCCGGGAGGAACGTGAGTATTCCTCCGTAGCTGAAGGCCATAAAGAAGAGCGCCGCTGATGCCGCAACGAAGAAGGGCATGAGCAGCTGCCGGTAGTTTGCCTTCTCCCTCCGCTCGCCGCTCCCCACGCCAACGTGGACTCCCACCTTCATGTAGGCAGCAAAAACGAAGGCTATCGCGGTGAGCGAGAGGAACACGGTCAGGCCGAAGGCCGCGTTGAAACCGAAGAACTGCGCCACGTAGCCCCCAACACCGGGCCCCACGAGGTTGCCGAGGGAGAACATCATGCCCCTCCACCCAAGGGTCTCGCCCACCTGTCCCTTGGGGGGCCAAATCTATGGCACTCGAGAGCGATGAGGGGAAGAAAAGGGCCATCCCAAACCCATGAATTGCCCTGCCTGTGGCGAAGACCCACAGGTTGTCGGTAACGCCGGAGACTATGTAGAGAAGACCCCCAACCGCCCCGAGGAACGAACCCAGGGCCATCATGTGGAACTTCAATCCCCTGTCCCCCAAGAAACCACCGAGGGGCTTGAAGGTCAGGGATACTATAGAAGCTACCGCCGCCACCGCCCCCACGAGGAACGGGTCGGCCCCTATCTCTATGACAAAGGGCGAGATAATCGGGTTCACCACGGCCATCCCGAGGAAAAAGAGGAAGGTGGAAGTGTGGAGGAACCATATGTTGCTTTTTCCCATTTCATATCCCCGTGTAAGGTTCTGACATGCCCTCCTTCATGTAGGCGACGCTCATGTGTTTGGTGTTCTTCGCGAAGCCTACGTTGCCGTTGCGGTCAATCATTATAATCCCCGCCACGTTCTCACCGAACCTGCTCGTGACGAGGCTTATCGCGGCTTCGCTCGCCCTCTGGGCATCCAGTCCAAAGCGCACAAAATCGGAAGCGGTTTTCGCCAGAACCAGCCTTATCATGACCTCACCTATTCCCGTGGCGGAGGCTCCCGCAAACTCGTTCGCGTAGGTGCCCGCGCCGATTAAGGGAGTGTCCCCTATTCTCCCGAACATCTTGAGGAAAACCCCACCTGTGGAGGTTCCGGCAACGACCTCTTCACCGTCAAAGGCCACCGCACCGACTGTACTCCTCAGCACCTCCGGGTACTCCTTTATAAGTTCGTTCAGCTTTTTCCAGTGGCCGCTCTCACCCTTCTCGAGAAGCTTTTTTCTGAGCTCCTCCCACTGCTTAAGTCTCTCGTCGGTTATGGGGTTGTACTCCTCAAAGCCAAGAAGCCTCGCGAACTTCACGGCTCCCTCCCCACCGAGGAGCACGTGGTCGGTCTTCTCCATCACCTTCCTCGCCACGCTTATGGGGTTCTTTACACCCCATATCCCGGCAACGGCACCCGCCTCAAGAGTTTTCCCGCGCATTATGGCAGCATCCATCTCCACCTTTCCATCGAGCGTTAGGACGCTCCCCGTTCCCGCGTTGAATATGGGGTTGTCTTCCAGAGATTTGACCGCTTCCTCAACCGCGTCAAGGGCAGAGCCCCCCTTAAGTTCACGCCATCCGGCCAAAACAGCCTCTCTAACCCCTTCAAGGACCTTTGGAATCCTATCCTCATTTCTTATCGTTCCGGCACCGCCGTGGACTATTATCGCGACCATGAGAACCACCGTAATAAAAAGCGCTCGAACGGTTAAAAGGATTATGGAAACGAAAAGATACGAGACATAGCCTCAGCTCATGCTCATGTTGATTATCGTCTCACCTATGTTCTCGAGATACTCGAGAATTCTCCTGTAGCTGTCCATTGAGACCGAGCTGCGGTAGTCTATACTTTTAATCCTATCCTTCAGTTCGGCCATTAGCCGGTCTATCTTCTTCAAATCCCTCCTCTCAACCTGTTTCATCATCTCCGAGAAGTAGTGTTTGAGCTCCTCTATGTCAAGCTCCTCGTCGAAGTTCTGGGAAATCCTGAGTATGTGGTCGCCTATTCTCTCCACGTTTCTTACGATGAACAGGAGGCCTATGAGGTCGAAGCTCCCCCTCCCCCCGCTGGAACGGTAGGAAAAGGCCTTGTTGACGGCCCTTATAGCCAGGAAGTAGAAGCGGTCGAGCTCGTTCTCAAGGTCGTTTATATCTCTGGAGAGGGCCTTGTCCTGGAACTCCCTCATGAGGGCGAGATCCTCGAGCATGGAGATAACTATGGAGCCGAGCCTCGAGAGTATCTCGATCAGGTCAATCTCCTCCTCGTCTAGGAAGCTCTTAACGACAATCCTCGAAGGCTCCTCGGAGAGTATCTCCACCCCGGGGAGGTTCTGGAGAGTCTTCCTTATCTTGACCTTGTACTGGGGCAACTCCTCCGCGAACTCTATCTCCAGCGTGTCGTAGCCCTGTATGTAGACGGATATGACCAGTCTAACCGCCATATCGGGTGAATACTCGCTCGATATTGTGAGCCTTTTGCTCTCGCTAACGCTGCGGGGCTCCCCTGGATGAATGGTTATAGAACCGTCCGGGTTTACGCTCAGGGGGACAGTGTCGCCCTGTTTGAGGCCGTTTTCCAGAACCCACTTCTTGGGAAGAGAGATTATGTATGAGCTCCTCCCGGTAAACTGTATCTTCCTGAACTCCATATTCACCACCCGCACTATATAGATGATAAGAACTCAAAGAGAAAACATATAAGGGTTTCGCAAATAATAGATAAAAGTCAGTCACGGGATAGTTCTATTCCCCTCTCAAGGGCCCTGAAGTTGACCTCCCAGAGCTTCCCGCGGAGGGTGAGCCTTATCCCCTCGTAGAGGCTCTCCCTCTTGAGCGGGACGAGCCCCTTCCCGAAGGCGTAACCGAGCATGAGGACGCCAAGGGTTCTCGGGTTTATCTTATCGGCCTCCCTCTGGAAGTCGAACATGTCAACGAGACAGATTTTACCTATCGCTTCCCTTATCTCGTCGAGTCCCGGATAGCGCTCCTTCCCGACGAGGGTTGTTGCCGTATGTATCGGATAGGCGTTTATTATCGCATGGCTCCCCTTCCCGAGGAAGCGCGCGTTTCTGAGGGCCTCAGCCGGCTCGAGGGCGAGCATAAGGCTAGCCTCTCCTTCCTCTATGAGGGGGGAGTAGACCTCTTCGCCAAATCTGAGATAGCTCAGAACGCTTCCATAGCGCTGGCTCATTCCAAGGGTTTCGCCTATTCTGACGTTGTAGCCCTCGTGCATGGCGGCGTTTCCAACGATGCGCGAAAGCGTTAAACCACCCTGACCGCCGACGCCGGTGATTATCAGATTGAACTCCATCGGCACCACCGGAGGAATTACGCTTTGACGTTTTTAAAGGTTGGGCCCGGGGCCCCGCAGAAACCCTTTTAACGTTCACCCCCATTTACGTATTAGCATAATAACAGGGTGGAGCGCAATGTGCGGGATTATCGCTTACATCGGTGACGGAGAGGCTGGAAAGATACTCGTTGATGGTCTAAAGCGCCTCGAATACAGGGGCTACGATTCTGCGGGTGTCGCCATTGACACTGGTGAGGGCATCACAATAAAGAAAGGCGCCGGGAGGGTTGACGAGCTCAATGAGATGCTCGGCTTCTCAAAGCTGCCCGGAAAGAGGGGCATAGCCCAGACAAGGTGGGCAACCCACGGCGAGCCCAACGACGTCAACGCCCACCCACACACGGACTGCTCCGGCAGGATAGCCCTCGTCCACAACGGCATAATCGAGAACTACCTCGAACTCAAGGAGGGCCTGATGGAGAGGGGGCACACCTTTAAGAGCGAGACCGACACCGAGGTGATAGCCCACCTCATAGAGGAGGAGCTGAAATCGTCGGAGAACTTCGAGGAAGCTCTCAGGAGGGCCCTTCTTAAACTTAAAGGCTCCTTCGCGCTGGCGATAATCTACGCGGGTGAGAGAGACCGCCTGTACCTCGTGAGGAACGAGAGTCCCCTCGTGCTGGGCATAGGGGAGGGGGAGAACTTCGCGGCGAGCGACGTCCCGGCCTTCTTAGAGTATACTAACCGCGTCGTTTTTCTAGATGACGGGGAGTACGCCGTAATCGGGAAGGATTTCTACGAGGTTAAGCGGATTGAAGACGGTGAGAGGGTGGAAAAGGAGATTCAGGAGATAAGCTGGACCCTCGACATGGCCGAAAAGGCCGGCTATCCCCATTTCATGCTCAAGGAGATATACGAGCAGCCCCAGGCCATAAAGGACGCCATATATGGAAACATGGAGACGATAGGCGAGATAGCGAGGGCCATTGATGAATACGAGAAGATATTCATCGTCGCCATGGGGACTTCATACCACGCGGGCCTCTACGCCAAGTACCTCTTCCAGCACCTCCTGGGGAAGGTTGTCCTCGTTGAAGATGCAAGTGAGTTCCGCTACAGCGCGGAGAAGGTCGTGGATGAGAACACGCTCGTGATAGCCATCACCCAGAGCGGCGAGACCGCGGACACGCTCGCGGCCATAAAACTGGCAAAGGCAAAAGGGGCCAAGGTTCTCTCCGTGGTGAACGTGGTTGGGAGCATGGCGACGAGGCTGAGCGATCTGGTCATTTACACCCACGCAGGGCCCGAAATCGGTGTTGCCGCGACAAAAACCTACACCACCCAGCTCACCGTCATGGCTTTGCTGGCGATGGCTATCGCGGAGCTCAGGGGGGTGAATATTTCGACGCTCAAGGAGGCCCTCCTAAGGGTGCCCGGCCTTGTGGAGGAGGTATTGAAGCACGACGGTGCCATAAGAGAGCTCTCCAAGTCCCTAAAGGAGGCAAGGGACTTCTTCTACATCGGCCGCTCCTTCAACGTCCCCACGGCCCTTGAGGGCGCGCTTAAACTCAAGGAGATAAGCTACATCCACGCCGAGGGGCTGAGCGCCGGTGAGCTCAAGCACGGGCCTCTTGCACTTATAGAGGAGGGCGTCCCCGTCGTGGCGATTGCCCCATCAGGGAGGCTCTTTGAGAAGATGGTGAGCAACATCAAGGAGGTCTCAGCTAGGAAGGGCTTCATAATAGCCCTCGGCGACTCGGAGGAGCTTAAGAAGGTGAGCGACGTCTTCGTGGAGATGCCCTCCCTTCCGGAGGAGCTCACCCCGATAGTCTACGCCGTCCCGCTCCAGCTTCTCGCTTACCATTTAGCGGTTTTGAGGGGCAACGACCCCGACAAGCCGAGGAACCTTGCGAAGTCCGTTACGGTTGAATGAGGTGATTGAAATGGTAAAAACCAGAGAGAAGGAAATGAAAGAGGCAAAAAAAGGGGAGAACATCTCCCCCCTTTTTGAACGCATAATCAAAATCGCGATTCCAGTTGTGGTTCTCGTGGCGGCGTACATCGGCTACCACCTAAGGATGCAGACCGCAGCGACCAGGTACTTCATAGACCCTGACACCTTCTACCACTACGAGATCTACCGCCTCGTCATACAGGAATGGCTCCCCAAGTACTACGCCCTCGCCGAGCCCCCCGTCGGTTCCACGATAGGAGAACCCCTCGGACTCTACATCATCCCCGCAGTGTTCTACAAGGTGGTTTCCCTCTTCGGAGTTACGGAGCTCTCCGCGTTCAGGATGTTCCCCCCGTTCGTTGGGTTCCTCAGCATTATAGCCATCTACCTGCTCGGCAGAAAGCTCCACAGTGAGTGGACGGGGCTCTGGAGCGCCCTCATCCTCAGCTTCCTCGTGGGTCACTTTGTGAGAACCTTCTCAGGAAACGCGAGGGGAGACGGGCTCTTCATGATGTTCTTCCTCTTCGCGTCGGTGGCAATGTTCCACTACCTCGATGAGAAGAGAAGCTCCCTGAAGTACGCCTATGGGGCCCTCTTCGTCATCCTCGCCGTCCTGAGCCTCGCAGCGTGGAACGGCTCTCCCTTTGGGATAATGGCACTCCTCGGCTTCGGCGCCCTGACGGCGATAGGACTCTTCGTGTTCGGAAAAATTGAGGAGTTTAAAGAGTTCGTGAAGTTGTACTACCCCGCTTACCTCCTCATCCTGATCCTAGGCTACGCGCTGGTCCCCTCAGGTGTCGTGAGGGTCGGGGGACACATAAGATTCGCCCTCGAGGCATTCGCAGGCCTTCTGATCCTAACGGTGGTGATGCTCTACGGTGGGAGGTACCTCAACTACTCCGATAAGCTCCACAGGCTCGCGGTGGTCTCGGCCGTCATCCTGATCGGCCTCGTGGGGGCGAGGCTCTACGTGGGCCCGAAGATCTGGGGGCTTATGAGCGGTGCCTACCAGTCAACGCAGGTCTACGAGACGGTGCAGGAGCTCGCCAAGACCACGATGGCCGATGTTACGAGGTACTACAGCGTAAGGGGAAGCGATTCCCTCGTCTTCGTCCTCAGCTTAGCGGGCCTTGGCGTTGGGGCTATACGCTTCCTATACGATCTCTTCAGGAAGGAGGAGGTTAACAGCAAGGCCCTCTTCATGCTGCTGTTCTACGGCATGTCCGTCTACCTTATGATGACGGCCGTGAGGTTCCTCTTCCTCGCCTCCGCGGCCGTGGCCCTGCTCGCGGGCTACCTGATAGGCGAGGCCTTCCAGGCAGTGCTCAACATGAACGACAAACCCTCAACCAAGGCCCTCTACACCCTCCTCCTCATACTCCTTCTCGTGCCGATGCCCGTGGCGGGGGCCATGTACCTCAACAATAGCGCGAAGGCCATGGCGCGGGACTCCGTAACGACCTCATGGGAAGAGACCCTCAACTGGCTGAAGAACAACACCAACGAGTACGATACAGCAACATCGTGGTGGGATTACGGCTACTGGATTGAGAGCTCTCTCCTGAGCAACAGGCGTGCGAGTGCCGATGGTGGACACGCAAGGGACAGGGATCACATTCTTGCCCTCTTCCTCGCGGGGGATGGCGTTAAAAGCGAGGTGGACTTTGAGAGCTGGGAGCTCAACTACTTCCTCGCCTGGAACCAGGACTGGGCGAAGTTCAACGCAATAAGCTACCTCGGAGGAGCGATAACAAGGAACGAAAGAGACACGATGTCCATGATAATCCCCTTCCAGGGAAGCGGAAACACCTTCACCAACCCCTATTTCGGCGGCATGCTGACGATCGAAGGGAACAAGGTCACCGTAACCCTCGGGAACAATCAGTACGAGCCGATCCAGACGGTGGATTTTACCACGGGCCAGCTCATCCAGGGTAAGGGGACGCTTCCCTACGTGGCCTATATTTTCCAGAACTACGCTATCTTGGCATACTACAAGATCGCAACGAGCAACTTCCTTAAGCTCGCCTTTGGAGTGCCAATATCCTCCGAGGGGAACTTCACGGAGAAGCTCCTCTCCAACTTCAGGCTTGTCCACAGCACCGGTGACCTGAACACCTACGAGTTCCAGCCTTTCGGCATCTACCGCATGGAGGTCATGGAGAACGGCACGTGGAACGCAGTGAACAAGCTCAAGCCCGGCGAGTACAGGGTAAAGCTCTACATCTCGGCATTTGGAAGGGACGTGAGGGACGGAAAGATACTCCTCAGGGCTTACAAGGGAGGGAGCAAGGTGTACGAGGAAGTCCTCGCCGAGAACGTTAACGTTGACCACACGAACGAGACCCCCGTTGAGGTCACGATGAAGGTGCCCGAGGCGGACCACTATGAACTCGTGCTAATTCAAAAAGGCCCCGTTGGAGTGCTCACCGAGCAGCCAAAACTCAACGGAAAGCCGGTATCTCCAATCCGTGTAATGGGCGACGGCGGAAGCGGCGAGCTCGAGCTCAGGGCAGGCTTTAGAAAGGACTACAAGAACCTTGAGCTCAACCTCAGAGTGACGTTCATATACCTCGTCAGGAGCGCCGGGAAGAGCAACGACGACCCCAACGCGGCCTTTGAGCCCCACATGGACATCGTCCACTACGAGCCCATCGCAAGCGGCCTTTCCACCGAGAACAGGGCGATACGCGTCAAGGTCAGCGCCCACCTTCCAGAGGTCATAGGGCCCTACACCCAGAAGCTCCAGGAGGAGTACGGCGATAAGCTCACGATAAGGGGGATACGCGTCGAGCCCGTGTTCATAGGCGAGAAGGAGTACACTCTCTGGGAGGGTTAATCCCTCACAATTTTTATATCTTTGAGGGAACTAAGACCGCTCTTCTCCGTGGTTTCCGCGATTCTGCTCTCGATTTCTCCACCGGGCACGAGAACGAGAGCCTCCACCGTCCCAAACCCCAGCTTCCAGAGGGCGTAGGCGCGGTGGTGACCGTCAAGAATGTAGTCCCTACCGCGGTAGCGGAGCACGATTATGGGGGCATCGTAGCCGTGCTTTATCTCCTGGAGCACGACGAGGAGCTTAACCTCGCTCAGCTCGCCCTGAGTGGGCACCAGCCCTTCAAGGGGGAGCCTTTCCTCGAGGAGGTCGAATTTGACGCCATAGAGCCCCTCGTTGAACTCCTTCAGACGTTGGGCCCTTTCAACAGCCCTCTTCCTGGTTATAAGCTCCATTGTGCTCCCCAGGGAATGTTTAGGTGGCCATAATATTTAAACCTGCCCCGATTCAAAGGCTGACGGCCCCAGCCCAATGTCCACATCAGGGGATTAGATGCCCCTTAACGGGGACACTCTTTTAAAAGGGAGCCACACTTCTTCAACTAGCGCATCTCACCAGCCTAGAGGCCCATCAGGTTTCAGAAAATGCCCCGTTTCCGAAAGGTTTATATACACCTTCTTTCAAAGATTAAAGTGCCAAAACACATTAAAAAAATGTTAGGAGGTATGTGAAATGGCTGAGTTGCCAATTGCCCCAATTGACAGGCTGGTTAGGAAGGCCGGTGCCGCCCGCGTTAGCGAGGAGGCCGCCAAGGTTCTCGCCGAGCACCTCGAGGAGAAGGCCGTCGAGGTCGCCAAGAAGGCCGTCGAGCTCGCTCACCACGCGGGCAGGAAGACCGTCAAGGCCGAGGACATTAAGCTCGCCATCAAGCAGTGAGCTTGCTTTCCCTTCTTTTTTGTTATGGCCAGTCCCATCCCGTTCTGTACGGTTTGAACACCTCAAAGCTGAACTTCCCTTTATCTATCTCCGCCACCCCAAACGTCGGGTCGCTTCTCCTTGGGAGAGTGGGCGAGCCGGGGTTCAAAAGCTTCACTTTCTCCCCGTGGAACTCAAACTCCCCGTAGAAGAAGCGGTGGGTGTGGCCAAACACGAGTAGCTCCACTCCCATATCGAGCGCCTTGTAGGTCAAACTCTGGGAGTCAAGGGGAAGTCTGTGCCCGTGTATGAGGCCAACCTTCAGCCCCTCAACTTCCACAACGAGTTCATCGGGAAGGCTCATTCTATCGGCGTTGCCCCTCACAGCCTTAACCGGTGCTATCTCCCGCAAGCGAGTGAGGAACTCGAGGGAAGTTATATCCCCCGCGTGGAGTATCAGCTCAACGCCCCTCTCCTCAAGGGTTTCCAGCACGTAGGGGTGAACGTACGCATCTGGAACGTGGGTATCGCTCAGTATGCCGACCCTCATTCCATCACCTCACGTACTGGGCGTAGTCTGAGAGCGCCTTGAGCAGGTCGTTGAACCCCTCAAACGTGACGAGGGAGAGGGCTATCGCGTCCTGGCCGAGGCGTTTTTTAATCAGCTCCCTGAGCTCCGAGACGCGCTCCCCCGTGACGAGGTCGATCTTGTTTATAACGACTATGATCGGCTTCTCGTAACGCATCTTCAGCAGGTGATGGAGCTTCTCCATGCCCCTGTGAAGGCCCACCGTCGCGTCAACAACGTGGATCACTACGTCCGCCTGGAGAACCTCGTTGACTATCGCCTTGAATCCCTCGTCGCTCAGCACCTTCCCTCGAAGCTCCATCTTCGAGTCAAACAGCCCCGCCGTGTCTATCAGCACCACCCGATCGGCACCGCCGAGGGGGTTCTTCATGCTCTTGGATATTTTGACCGTCCCAAAAGCCCTCTTAATGCTCCCCTTTGTGGTTCCCGGGATCGGAGAGGTCTCCGAAATCTCCTTACCTATGAGTGCGTTCAGCAACGTTGATTTTCCGGCGTTTTCGGCTCCGATTATTGCTATCCTTATCATGCTCCCACCACTTAATTTATATACTCCCGGTCAGTTAATTAACTTTTGGCGGGTGATGGGATGCCCAAGAGAATAAAATTCGGGCATGGTTACTATTACATTGTAACGCCTGAAGAACTCAGGGATAACAGGATGAAAGGGAAAAAAGTCGTTCTCGAGGGCACTGTTGATGGGAAGCCGCTCATAGAGTTCCTCCCCATGGAGCTCCCGAGTTACAGGACTTCTTTCAGCCTCGATGGTCTCAGGGTCGAATTTGCGGGGGCCGTGCCCCTCAGCAGAGGTGAGTGGGTGAGGGTTTACGGCGTTTTCATTGGGCACACCATAGTTGCGAGGGCCATAGAGACGGAGGGTGCGGTGTTCACAACGGAGGAGTGAGCATGATCGACCTCTTTTTTATTATCGGCAACCTGAAGAGGCTCCCAAGGACGGGGTGGCTTCTGAGGGGTGTTGCCAGTCCGGAAAGCATCGCCGACCATTCCTACCGCGTTGCCGTTATGACCCTCATACTCGGAGAGGAGCTGAGGAGAAGGGGCCTTGAACTCGACGTGGACAGGGCAGTGAGGATAGCGCTTATCCACGATGTGGGGGAGGCCCTCATAACGGACATACCCCTGACCGCACAGCGCTACCTCGATAAGGGGGAAGCCGAGCGCAGGGCAATCTCCGACCTCCTTGGAGAGGAGTATGCGGAGCTCTTCCGCGAGTACGAGGAAGGGACAACGGTAGAGGGGCGCTTCGTGAAGTTCGTGGACAGGCTCGAGATGCTCCTCCAGGCAGAGGAGTACAGAAGAGCAGGTTTCTCGAACCTCGACGAGTTCTGGGGAACCCTTGAGGGCCTTAGGAAGAGCGAGTTCTACCCGTACTTTAGGGACGTCGTTGAAGCTCTGGAAAAAAGATAACGTTAAATACCCTTCTCCCTATTTCAGCTTGCTTAGAGGTGATGTAAATGAAAAGGATTTTGGTGGCTCTAATAGTGGCCTCCCTCTTCTTGGGAATGGTCCACGCCGAATACAGGGAGCGCTATGAGGCTCTCTACACGATTGATGAGAAGGGAAATGCGAACGTAACGTTCACGACGATATGGTACGCTCCTGAGGATTTAATCAACCAGAGCAAGGAAGCTATAATGAACATGACCGTGGAGAACGCGAGCAAGGCGATCCTCTACCAGGAAGAGCAGAAGCTCCGCTCCGCTGGACTGTACCTCATAAACGGCACCGTTGAGCTAGAGGGTTACAACACAACCGGGCCGTTGAAGAAGACTCTCAGGGGATACTTCGCCGAGCTGGCAAAATACTACGCCTACGATGACACATGGGAGCTAGAGATTGACATCCTCCGCCTCCTTGACCTCAGTCAGGCTTTCCAGAGTGGCGGAATAGCCCAGAACATGACGCTCGACAGCTACTTCACGATCCAGCTTCCCGAGGATGCCTCGGATGTAAGCGTCCCCAAGCCCTTCGAGAACACCCTTGGAGAGAACAGCGTGAAGATAGAGTCAAACGTTTCAGGTAACAGCGTAAGCATACACACCTACATCCACCTCGTTGCGAACACGACGACACAGGAGCTCGTCTCCCTCTTCGGCGACTACAAGATGCTCCCCATAACATACAAGGGCATAAAGGGCGAGGACATCCACGAGCTCTGGAAGGCAGAGCGCGTGCTCAAGCTCCATGTTTACCCTGACCACGAGGAGCTCACCACGATTGACCGCCTTTACAGCCCGCCAGAGTACATAATGCAGACGAAGCTTCAGCTCCTCCAGCTTGGAGTTGAGAACGCGACGAAGCTCCTCACCCAGCAGACGAGAGCCCAGCTGCAGGCTCAGGGCGTGACCGTTGAGAGCGGAAACGTCACGCTCGGCGATATGAAGGGCGACACGCCGATAGAGATCATGGGGAACTGGGTGGTGAAGAACTACACCAAAAAGAACGGCGACCTCTACGAGTACACCTACATCCCCAACTTCCAGATCAACCCCGATTCCCTCGGAAGGAGGTTCCCCTACGAGCTCAACCAGACATCCCGGGTGGAGATAACCCTCGAGGACGGTGAGTTCGTGGAGGTTCCGGAGAACTTCACAAAGGACTACAAGGGCAACAGAATCGAGCTTAGGGTCACGAGGGAGGGCAACACCCTCGTCATGGAGAACAGCATCTACCTCCGCTATGGTGCCACAAAGGACGACATACTCGAGCTCGTGAAGGAAGTACCAGAGGAGGTTTACGTCAAGTATCGCCTGAACGAGCCATCTTCCACCGAGAGTTCTTCAAAAACAGGAACCTGCGGTCCGGGTTTCATAGGGGCGTTTGCGTTGCTTCCACTTCTCCTGAGGCGGAGGCGCTGATACCCTTTCCTTCTTTTCGATACCCATTTAAACGCTGATGACAACTTTTTTCGGTGGTGAACTTGACGAGGAAGCTCTACTATGAGGACGCATACATGAGGGAGGCAAAGGCGAAGGTTTTGGGAATTAGGGACAACGCCCTCCTCCTGGACCAGACGATATTCTACCCGACGGGCGGAGGCCAGCCCCACGACAGGGGCACAATAAACGGCGTTGAGGTTCTGGACGTCTACAAGGACGAGGGAGGGAACGTGTGGCACGTGGTTAAGGAGCCCGAGAAGTTCAAGGTTGGAGACGAGGTTGAGCTCAAAATAGACTGGGACTACCGCTACAGGCTGATGAGGATACACACAGCCATGCACCTGCTCGACCACGTGCTCAACGAGGTTCTACCAGGCGATTGGAGGCTCTACGGGAGCGGGATGAGCGCCGAGAAGGGCCGCTACGACATAGAGTATCCCGAGAACGTGAACCAGTACAAGGAGAAGATAATCGAGCTCTTCAACCGCTACGTTGACGAGGGCGGAGAGATGAAGATATGGTGGGAGGGGGAGACGCGCTACACCCAGATAAGGGACTTCGAGCCGATTCCCTGCGGCGGGACTCACGTGAGGGACATAAGGGAGATAGGCCACCTCAAGAAGCTCAAGCGCTCCAGCCTGGGGAAGGGCAAGCAGAGGCTTGAGCTGTGGCTTGAGGATTGACCCTCTTCATTCCCCCTCTTTTGGCGATATACCGACGAGTTTTTTGATAAACATAAAGGCATATTTTGGACACCGTTCAAAGGTTCTTCAAAAAAGTTGATAAAGCCCCGTGCCAACGCTGTAGCGGGTGAAACGATGGAGAAGGTAAACGTCGAAATGCTGGCCAACCTGACCAACTTTGAGATAATGTGGGAGTTGTTCAGCAAAAGGAATGAGAAGGGGGATTAAAGGAAGCTGCCCCTGTAGAGGGGCCGCAGAGCAACCTCGAAACCGGCCACGGGCATCTCGAGGCCCCAGTTTTCCAAAACTAGGGGGTGTACCTCTCCTATGATACCTATCTCTTTTCCTTCAACCACCACTTTTCCAACCCTTCCGGGGATGAAGCTCGGGTGCTCAATCTCTTCAACCTCGTACTCAAAGCCGAGGTGCCTCATGAGCCCGTCTAGGATTTCTTTGGCCTCGGTAAAGGTCACGCGCGGGTGCGCCAGAACCACCACAAGCCTGTCCTCGCTTCTCGTGAGGGTTTCGCACTCCTCGTCTATGAGCGTCGCCTTGCCCACCTCGAAGAGCCTCTGCGGGTACTCCTCGTGCGTATTCTGGCTCAGGAAATCCATCAACGACGGCAGCAGCCAGCTCCTTAGGGCGGACCACTTCATGCTCACCGGGTTCTCTATCTCCACAAGCTCCCTGGCCGGAAAGAGTGGTTCCTTGAGGTTCATGCGCTCGAACTGGGCCTCCCTGTTGGTGAGGTTGAACGTCATGACCTCCTGCAAACCAAAGCCGGCCATGAGTTCCCTGATGGCTGTGATGAAGTCTTCGAAGTCCTCACCCCTGCCCTGGACAGCCAATTTCGGCTCCTCAGGCTCAATCTCGTTGTAGCCGTAGGCTATGAGGACGTCCTCAAGAACGTCCCTCGCGTGCATTATGTCGTCGCGGAAGGCAGGATAGCGGAGCTTTGCCCTTCCGTCCTCAAGCTCGACCTCGTACATCATCCTCTCGAGGAGCTCCTTGATTTCCTCGTCGCTCAGCTCAAGGCCGGTGAGGTTCTTTATGTACTCGAGCTCGACCTCGAACTCCCTGGGCGTTAGGTCTGGCGTCTCTATCTCGAAGTCCGGATAGACTACTTTAACGCTCCTTATCTTCCCGCCGCGCTCCGCCAGAGCTGTAACGACGACATTGAGCGCTAAGAGGATCTTGTTCAGGTCCCAGCCGGTTATGTCAACGAAGACGTTTTTAGTCTCGGTGGTTACCCTCCCCGTTATCTCCGAGTTGATTACCGGCGGCATGGAGAGCACTTTGCCCTCGCTGTCCACGAGGAGCGGATAGTAGGGCTTGTCCTTTATCAGGTGGCCGTACTCCTTCCCCTTCTCGTGCTTCTCAAGGATTTCCTCGAGCGCCATCTCCTCGTCGTAGCCAAGCGGAACAAACTTCTCGGTCTTCTCGGCCGCTCTGTAGTATACCGGCGGTTTAACCTTGTCGAAGTCAAAAACGCCTATCGCTACCTCCCTTCTTCTCCTCCCGAAGGTGAGCGCGACCTTCTCCTGCAGGTTTATCATCTGCTTCAGGGCCTCTTCGTCGAGTTGTAAGCCCTCGACGATGGCGTAGACACCGTAGGGCCTGATGTCCTTCAGCTTCTCGTCAACGTAAACGACCACGTCGCTCTTTTTGACTTCGTACTCTGGCAGGCCCCTCTCCATACCGAGAGCCCACTTAACCTGTCTCGCAATCCCCTCGGCGCTCCAGAGGTCGGGCCTGTTGGTGTCCTTCGAGTCGGCCTTGAAGTAAACCTCGCCGTTCTCCTCCCAAACATCGTCGAGCTCGCATTTAGCGTAAAGGAACAGGTTCTCCCATTCTTCGACCGTGAAGCTCTTCCCTATGAGTCTCTCGAGGTCGGACTTTGAGACATCGAACTTCGGCATTTAAACACCTCCCGGGGAGAGTAGAACTTTGGGTTTATCACTTTTTTGCCGTGAGTGACCGGCGCGCTTCCTGTGGAAACTACAATGGCAAAATTTCTGCATTAATGAACATCCAAAAAATATAAAAATTCGTGGTTGTTTTACATTGCTGTTGGCGACTCTTTGGAAAGCTACCAATCAGGGAGGGAGGTCTGTGCAGTTCAAAAAGAAACTCTACGTGACCACACTCACTTCACTCGCGATTCTCGTTGTCCTCATGCTTCTGCTCCAGATTTACGCGATTAATGGCCTCTCGGGGGACGTTGAAGCGAGCATGACGGCTTCCATGAACGAGCACGCCACGAAGATTGCCCTCCTCGAGAGCGAGAAGTACGCGGAGAGAATAGAGAGGACAATGACGAACCTCAAAGTCCTAACCCGAGCAAACGCACTCTCCATCGCAAGTATCTACGACAAGAAGGTGTTCGGTCTCAGCATCACGAGCACAAACATGTTCGACACGGAGGTTACAAAGCAGCTGACGGATTTAAAGGACTCAAATCCGAACATAATAAACGCCTACTACGCCACAGACGATGGAAAGCTCTTCATAGTGCCCCCCGCGGAGCTTCCCGATGACTACGACCCGAGGGAGAGCTCGTGGTACAGGGAGGCTTCCAAGGGCCACGACCTGTGGATTGAGCCGTACAAGGACAAGATAACCGGTAAAACCGTTATAACCTACGTCACGCCTGTGGAGGTCAACGGAAAGGTGAGGGGCGTTCTGGGCGTGGATCTCGACGTTTCGAGCATTATGGATGAGATAAAACGAACAAAAATCGGGAAGACGGGGTACATATACATAGTGAGCAAAAACGGCACCATCATCCTCCACCCGAACGAGGACTACGTGGGGAAGCTCAACATAAGGGAGGAGGCCGCACTCAAAGAACTCGCGGATGCCGTGTTCTCGGGGAAGAATGAGGGCATAGTGACGTACACGTGGAAGGGCGTTGAAAAGGTGGCGGCGTTCTCAAAGAGCGGGACAACCGGGTGGGTGCTCGTGGCCACCGCCCCTAAAAACGAGCTCGTGGAGGACATCGTGCAGTCCATTGAGAGCGCAAAGTCAAGGGCGAACCACGTTCTCCTCCTGGCTCTTCTCGTTGGCCTGTTCACGGCCATGACCGTGGCTTTTATCAACATGAAGCTCCTAAACTCCA
The DNA here is from genome assembly GCF_000966265.1 of Palaeococcus ferrophilus DSM 13482. Taxonomy (NCBI): domain Archaea; kingdom Methanobacteriati; phylum Methanobacteriota; class Thermococci; order Thermococcales; family Thermococcaceae; genus Palaeococcus; species Palaeococcus ferrophilus. The sequence continues at coordinate 168,870 of NZ_LANF01000006.1, forward strand.
CCCTAAAGCCCATCTCCCAGCTCACCCGGGCGGCCGAGTTAATAGCGGAGGGCCGTCTCACGGAGGCCAAGAAGCTCGTGGGCCGCATCAGGTACGGCGAGGAGGGGGACGAAATAGGCAAGCTCCTCAACGCCTTCCGGGCCATCAGTGAGGACGTGATAAGCACACTCAATGGTGTTATAGACAAGCTGGACGCCATGGCGAGGGGTGAGCTCAACCACAGTATAGACGAGGAGGCGAAGGGGGACCTCAGGGAAATCGTTAAGGCCCTGCGTGAGACGTCCGAACAGATGAGGGAACTCATAGGCAACATCGTCGAGGTCGGGTACGAGATAGACAGGAGGGCAAAGGTTCTCACGAGCGTCGCCAACGACGTTAGTGAATCCATCACCCAGGTTAACGAGGCGGTTCAGCAGGTGAGCATTGAGGCCCAGAGGCAGCAGGAGAACATAAACGAGATAACCGAGGGAGTAAGGCTTGTCGCGGACGTGAGCGTGGAGACCGTGAACACGATGAGGGAGTTCGAGAGGGCCCTCGGCGAGGTCGTTAGCACGGCGGAGGAAGGGAGGGCCAGCAGCGAAATTTCCGCGAAGCAGCTTCAGAGCATGAAGGAGACGATGCGCTTCATAGAGGAGGCGGTGAGTGCCGTCAACGAGATGAGCAGGAGCATCGGTGAAATTACAAATACCATCGGAAATATAGCGGAACAGACGAACCTCCTTGCGCTCAACGCGGCTATCGAAGCGGCAAGGGCTGGTGAGGCCGGCAGGGGCTTCGCAGTCGTTGCCCAGGAGATCAGGAACCTCGCCGAGGAGAGCAAGAAGGCAGCCGACAACATCAACGACATCATAGGGCGCATGACCCAGAAGGTGGAGAACGCCGTTGGTGCCACAAAGGAGGGGGTGGCGGCGGTCAACAACTCCACCAGGACACTTGAGGAGACCATAAACTACCTCTCAGGAATAGCGGACATGATAAGCCACCTGGGAAGCAGAACCGGCGAAATAGAGGAGAAGATGCTCAAAATGCAGCACGAGGTGGAGGAATCACTCCGCGCCCTTGAGAATCTCGCTGCCTCGGCTGAGGAGACCACTGCCTCGGCTGAGGAGGTCAGCTCCGCCGTTGAGGAGCAGACAGCAGCTATAGAGGAGCTGAAGAGGGCCACGGAGGAACTCAAGGCTATTGCAGACGGTCTGAGAGAGAGCGTTCAGCGGTTCCGGCTTTAGGCCGGGCCAACTTTTATATAATTCCTCCCCCACTTTTTTCGGGGGATTGGAGTGGAGAGGGTTGCCCTCAAAGTGGCCTACGATGGGAGTGCCTTCTACGGGTTCCAGCGTCAGCCCGGGCTTAGGACGGTGGAGGGAGAGATTCTAAGGGCCCTCACGAGGGTGGGAATTATAGAGGACGCGAAGAGCGCGAACTTCAGGGGGGCATCCCGAACGGACAGGGGCGTGAGCGCCCTCGGAAACGTCGTGGCTTTTGATACCGAACGGCCGGAACTAACACTCCCGAGGATTCTCAACCACCACCTCAGGGATGTGTGGGTCGTAGGAAGGGCCGTTGTCCCCCCCGAGTTCAACCCCCGCTACGCCTCGAGGGGAAAGACCTACCGCTACTACGTGGCCGGTGAGGTTGACATGGCCGCCCTCCGGGAATGTGCTTCTCTATTCGTGGGGAGGCACGATTTCAGCAACTTCGCCAGGCTTGAGAAGCACAAGAACCCCGTGAGGACGATAAAATCAATCGAGGTACTCCAAGAGGGCCCGGTGACAGTGCTCGAGTTCAGGGGGGAGAGCTTCCTCTGGGAGATGGTGAGGCGCATCACGACGGCCCTCCTCCTTTGCTCGAGGGGAGAACTCTCTACAGGTGAAGTGAGGGCGATGCTCAACCGCGAGGTCGAGAAAAAGCTCCCGCCGGCCCCACCTGAAAACCTCGTGCTCTGGGAGGTCGAGCTTCCGGGAGTCACCTTCGAGATGGGGAGTGAGGCAAGGGAGAAAATCGAAAGGGACTTCTTCGAGAGGTACGCCCGCGCGGCCGTTAGGGCGGCGTTATTCAGCGACTTTTTGCGCGCTTTTTAGACTTCTTCTCCCCGATTCCGAACTCATTCATTAGGGCCCTGTCGTAGTATTTGCCGTAGTAGCCGAGGAGGGCCTTCTGGCGCTCTATGAAGTGCGTGAAGAGCAGCGGGTCATCGTCAAGCACATCAACGATAACCGCGTTTTTCCCGTTTTTCGGTCTTAAGGCGCGCCCTATCGTCTGTATCGTCATGACGTCGCTTTTCCCACCACCGGCGAGGATTATAGCCGATATCTCGGGTATGTCCACGCCCTCCTTGAGGAGCGTGGAGACGAGTACGTTTATCTCGCCGTTTCTGTAGGCCTCGAGTATCTCCCACCTGTTCGGCGTTTGGGAGCTCAGGAACTCCGCGTTAACCCCGTGCTCCTTAAGCATCTTCACGAGCTCCTCACCGTGCTCTATCCTCTTAACGTCTATCAGAACGCGATGACCCTTCTTCGCGAGCCTTACAGCTTCGCTGACTATGGCCCTGTTCCTCTCGTGGTGGTTCATCACCATCTCCTCGTAGAACTCCTTGTAACGCTCGCTGAAGGGAACCTTCTCGCTCTCGTAGCGGAGCACCTTAAAGCGCGGCCTCGCGAGGAAGCCCTCCTTTATGAGCGTGTCTGCCCTTATCTCGTAGATGATGGGTCCTATTGCACCCTCAATCTTTATCTCCTCCCCCTTAACGCGCCTCCACGGTGTGGCCGAGAGCCCGAAGCGGTACTTCTGGGGGAGGCTCATGCCGAGCTCAAAGAACTTCTCGGCGGCGGAAGTGCGGTGGCACTCGTCGAACATGACAACGCCGTAGTCGAGTGAGAGCTTATCAACGCCCCTCGAAAGCAGCGTCTGGATCATGGCCACAGTTACGGGCCTCTCCTCCCAGTTGTTGTCCCCCACTATGCCCGGTTTAACCCCGAGAACGCGCTCCACCTGCTCCGCCCACTGGTAGAGGAGCTCCTTGGTGTGGACGATTATGAGCGATGAGATGTTCAGCTCGTGGATGATTCTGAGACCAACTATGGTCTTACCGCTCCCCACGGGGAGGGCAAGAACACCCATGCCGGCCTTTAGGGCCTTCTTAACACCCCTCTGCTGGTAGGGCCTTAGCTTTATCTCCTCGTTCCATTCCCCGTTTATTGGGACGCCCTTAACGGTCCTCTCGTCCCTGACGCGCACCCTTATTCCCTTCTCCCTGAAGAACTCCCTCACCCGCGGTATCACCCCCACGGGCAGGGCACGCTCATAGGGGTCGTATATCGTTTCGGCCCTTTTCCACTTCCCAAAATCGCGCTTGTACGTTAGAAGGTTCTCAATGAGAAAGTAAGCCTTGGGGGGAGCGTTCACGATGTACGCTCTCGCGCTCCCGTCAGGTATGCGGAGGGTGATGGTGTTCGTCACGGTGTTCATGGCGAATCAAAATAAACTCTCTTCCTTATCCCTTTAAATACCTTTTGTGCGGGAGTGAAAATACTTCGATTTCCCGGAGATTCTGGGAAATAATTTCGGACGGGCATTTACAAAAAATTCCAGCAAGTTTTTTAACCATAAAACCTTTCACATATCTGAAAGCTTATGGAGGGCTGAGAATGGGAGTGGAGAAGGTTCCGAAGTACGACATACCCACGAAAAAGGTTGATTACGTTTTTATTGAGCTCGATAAGATGAAACCTCACGAGCAGCTCGTTCAGAAGGAGCTTGAGGCCTTTATCGAGAGCGTCACCGGCTCCGGAATATTCTGGAAGCCCATGCTCCTCGCGAAGGTTCCCGGTGAGGACATGTACCTCATCGTTGACGGCCACCACCGCTGGGCCGGCCTCCAGAAGCTCGGCGCCAAGAAGGCCCCGTCAGTTATTCTCGACTACTTCAGCGACGACGTCAAGGTATACACCTGGTACCCGGCCTTCAAGGGCGACCTCAACGAGGTTCTCGAGAGGCTCAAGAAGGAAGGCCTTGAGGTCATCGAGGACCCTGAGGCCGAGGAGAAGGCCGAGAGGGGCGAGATAGCCTTTGCCCTTGTCGGCGAGAAGAGCTTCGCCATACCCGGTTCCCTTGAGGAACAGAAGAAGGTCAGCAAGGTTCTCGACGAGATGAGCGTTGAGGGCAAGATAGAGCTCATCTACTACGGCCTCAAGGAGGACGCCAGGGAGGACATGGGCAAGGGTGAGATTAACTACGTCTTCATCAGGAAGGCCCCGAGCAAGGAGGAAGTTATGGAGCTCGTGAAGAGGGGAGAGGTTTACTCCCCGAAGACCACCAGGCACGTCCTTCCCTTCAACCCGGACAAGATCGATGTGAAGCTCGAGGAGCTCTTCTGAAGGCCCCGCGCCTTCTCTTTCTTCCACACCCGATGCCCTTTTATTCTCTCCCGCCAATCTTCCCAAGGTGGTGGAGATGCTCTTCAAGAAGAGGGGGACGTTTACGGTCGAAGATGCCCAGAGGGTAATAGAACTCGCCAGCGAAGAGAACGAGCGCGAAATCATCGTGATGTGCGAGGTTATAGAGGAGGAGGCGCGCAGAAGACTATGGGACTACGCCAGGGGAGTCGAGCTGATGGCCGACCTCACGGGGGAGAAGAGGAAGGTGAGGGTGGAGATACTTGAGGGCTACGTGAGCGACCACGTGAGGGGAGTTGAGCTGTGAGGACGTTCATAATCAAGGCCAATGAGGCACACACGAAGGCCGATTTCAGCCTCTCCGACCTTCCCGGAACGAGCGGCAGGATAGACCTGTTATGTCGCGCGCTCAACGCTGCCTTCATGCTCTCCCACGGCTTCAGGAAGAGCGTGAGGGTGTGGCTCAACCTCAACGGCCCGCCTAACCCTCCAAAGACCATCCGCTTCGAGGGGCCGCGCCTCAAAGTACGCCTCAACCCGGACGAGAGGAGCACGGCAAAGCTCATAGCGAAGGCACTGAAGGGGGGCGAAGGCCTCAGGGAGCCGGTCAAAGAGGTCGAAGTACTCCCCGGCCTCTACGTGAGCAACATGACGTTCGAGGACGTGGTTAGGAGAACACTGAAGGAGGCGAGGCTCTTCCACCTCCACGAGAACGGGAGGGATATCTCGGATGTAAGCTTTGGGGGAAACGTCGCCTTCGTCCTCGGAGACCACATAGGGCTCAGCGAAGAGAACGAGCGGTTTTTGGACGGCATCTCAGAGCGCATAAGCGTCGGCCCAAAGGTTTATTTAACCTCCCACGTCATCTCCTACGTGAACATCACCCTCGACAGGCTCCGCCTGGGATGAGGAGAACTCCCTGGACTGAGCCGTGATGAAGACCGGTTTTCCGACCCGGAGGTGAACGTATGGCGATTTACTTCATAGGTCTGGGCCTCTACGACGAGAAGGACATAACCCTCAAGGGCCTCGAGACTGCGAGAAAGTGCGATGCAATCTTTGCGGAGTTCTACACCTCCCTCTTAGCGGGAACCACCATAGAGAAGGTGGAGGAGCTCATAGGAAAGCCAATTAGACGGCTGAGCAGGGAAGAGGTCGAGCTCCACTTCGAGAGGATCGTGCTGAGCGAGGCGAAGGACAAAGACGTGGCCTTCCTCACAGCTGGCGATCCAATGGTGGCAACAACTCACTCCGATTTGAGACTGAGGGCAAAGGAGATGGGGGTGGAAAGCTACGTCATCCACGCCCCGAGCATCTATTCCGCGATAGCGATAACCGGCCTGCACATCTACAAGTTCGGCAAGAGTGCCACCGTTGCATATCCCGAGAAGAACTGGTTCCCCACGAGCCACTACGACGTGATAAGGGAGAACAAAGAACGCGGGCTCCACACGATGCTCTTCCTCGACATTAAAGCCGAGCAGAACCGCTACATGACCGCCAACGAGGCGATGGAGATACTCCTCCAGGTCGAGAAGATGAAAAGGGAGGGCGTTTTCACAGAGGAGACGCTCGTGGTTGTTTTAGCCAGGGCCGGCTCGCTCAACCCGACGCTAAGGGCGGGCTACGTCAGGGACATGCTAAAGGAGGACTTCGGAAGACAGCCGCACGTCATGGTCGTCCCCGGGAGGCTCCACATAGTTGAGGCGGAGTATCTGGTGGGGTTCGCGGGGGCGCCGAGGGAGATACTGGAGGATGTTTGAGAGGTTTGGGCCCTACGGGGGCCACCCTCCAAAAACTTTATAAGCCTGAGCCGGAAAAAGAAGGTTGCGTTGGGCTGGGCCCGTGGTCTAGACTGGTTATGACGTCGCCCTCACACGGCGAAGGTCCGGGGTTCGAATCCCCGCGGGCCCACCAGTACAAACTTCGCCTGCGCGAAGTTTGATCAAGGTTCGTAGCTCTTTGCCAGAATGCTAATTCTACGCGATTTTTCCTGTCGAAAGACTATTTTTGAAAGCGAGAACTCTTAAATTTGTCCCATTAACGCGTGTTTAGCTCTAAATCGGCGCTCACAGGGCGCCAAAAGGAAGAAAACACTTTTTCAAAAAGCTCCCCCCGCCGGTTCTCATTCAAAAATAAGCACTTACACAGCAAAAAATCCCGAATAAAAACCCTTCCTGAGAAGAGCTACAAACTTTTTAGTGAAGCTTTTGGAAAAAGCTTCAGCGCTGGCGGAAGAGGAGTATGAGATTCTAACAAGCAAGTTTTTAAGCGGGTTTACTCCCTAACCTGCTGATTTGGCAGGATTTCCTCATAGTATAGTGCCCAAGGGCACTAAAAAGAAAGTTCGAAATCACAATTTGCGAATGAGTTTAGAGAGTAAACCCGCATGGAGTTGCCTCCAGAGCGAGCATACGCCCCTCCAACAAGCTAGTTAAAAAAAGAAGGGAGAGTTTTTTGGTCAAGCTTTTTCCAAAAGCTTGCAGAGCAAAGTTTCATCAAAGGTGGAATGTCCTTGTTAAAGTGCTGGATTCCAGAGGATTCTCTCTTCAACTAGCAGTTTTTAAAGGGGTTTCTTCACAGTACAACGCCCGGAGGGCGTTAAAAAAGAAGAAACCGCATTATTCTGCCCACTTGCCCGGAGAATCCAGCACTATCAGACCAATCCTGGAGGACATTGAAACTTTTGGTGAAGCTTTTTTCAAAAGCTTCAGCGCTGGCGGAAGAAGAGTGCTATTTTTAAAACAGGGAAGTTTTTGAGCGAGTTTTGCATTACCTCGTAGTTTTAACCTGTTTCAGTGGCACTTGCCCGTTGCACGATTAATTCCCTGCCCGTTTAAGAGGCAGAACCCCTTTGATCAAACTTTGCTGTGGAAAGTTTGTTTGCTGAGCAAAAGTTTGATCAAGGTTCGTGGTTCCTTCTAAACTGTACTTTTACTAGGGAATTCCTTCTAAAAACCTCTCCTAGGGTGGAATTTCTCAAATATTGCCCAATTGAACAGGAGTTTTTCTCACTTTGACGCCCTTCGGGCGTCTTTTACAATGGAAACTCACGGGTAAAAAGCATACTGGGCTTAGAATTCACAACCACAGGACAGGTTTCTAAGAAAAATCCACTCAGAACAGCTCGCGAACAAGAACCACCAACTTTGATGAAACCTTACAAGCAAAGTTTCTTCGGTCAAACTTTTTCTAAAAGCTTCAGCGCCGCTTTCACTGGCATTCAAGCGTCCCTGACGGATGACGGGAGATTATCCTCTCCAGAACATTTCACCGGTGGGGTTAAAAAGGGCGGTGCCCTTCCCCCTCCGGTGGTGTGGATGAAGATACACTACGAGTGCTTTGCCTGCGCCGCCAACCAGTGCCAGAGGATAGTGGAGATGGGTACAGATAATCTCGAACTGCGGAAGAAGGGCGTTATCGAGGCGGCGAAGCTGATGGCAAGCATAAGTGGATACTCTGTTCCAGCGATTTTCGGGAGCGAGGTCTTCCTCGGCGTTTACAAGGTCATAGGCAATGACGACCCGTTCAAAGAGTACAAGGAACTCTCCAACAAGCTTGCGGAGAAGGTCGTAAGCGATCTCGAAAAGGAGGAAATGGACATCAGAACGGCCCTAAAGCTCGCCATCATTGGGAACGTGATTGACTTCGCAGTAGGCTACTCTCCAGAGAAGATCGAGGAAGACGTAAAGACCATGCTCAAAGAGGAGCTCTACATCGACCACTCAGACGAGCTTTTTGAGGCTCTCAAAAGCGCGAAGACCCTCCTCTACCTCACTGACAACTGCGGGGAGATTTACTTCGACAGGCTCTTTTTGAAAAAACTAAAAGAGACCTTTCCGCACCTTGAAATCTACATAGCGGGCAAGGAGGAGCCGATGATAAACGACGCCACCGTTGAAGACCTGAAGAAAGCGGGCTTCGAGGAGCTTGGGAGGGTAATCTCAACTGGCACGAGGATCGTTGGGGTTCCGCTCGACAGGGTCTCCGAGGAGTTTAAGAGCATTTTCGAAAGTGCCGACGTGATAATAGCGAAGGGCCAGGGCAACTTTGAGACGCTGAGCGAAATAAACGATACCAGGGTCTTCTACCTCCTCAAGGCGAAGTGCAGGCCGATAGCGAGGGAGCTTGGGGTGCCGCAGGGGAGCATGGTGTGTATGCGGGCCAGGTAGGCCGCTTCTCCTCTTTCGGAAACTCCAGCGGGATATTTTGATCATGATCTTATTACTACAGCTCGAAAATTCGTTGGTCTCAGAGGGAAGGGCCGCAGAGGCAGTAGCTAAAAGCGTTGAGGAGGAAGGATGTGCTGAGGGACTTCGAAACCCTTATAAGTTCAAAAACCTACTCAAGAGTATGATACTCACGAGTAAGTTCATTGACAGGGAGGCGGAGCTGAACTTCCTGAGGGAGCGCTATAACTCTGGAGAGGCAGAGCTGATAATCCTCTACGGCAGGAGGAGGATTGGGAAGACCTACCTCCTGCGGAAGTTCCTTGAGGAGACCGGTGGGGTATACCTCCTCGCGGAGGAGAACGAGACCAACCTCGAGGATTTCTCATTAAGACTGGCCGACTACTTCAAAGACCCCTTCCTTAGGGAGAACCCCATAAGGAGCTGGGGGGCTTTCTTCACCTATCTGGCGGGGAAGAGCGGGGAGAGGCTCGTTGTGGTGATAGATGAAGTCCAGTATCTCGCTCGGTCGGACAGGGGCTTCCTCAGCACGCTCCAGAAGTACTGGGATTTGCACCTCTCGAACACGAGGATAATGCTCGTCCTCTGCGGCTCCCTTGTCTCCTTCATGGAGGGCATGTTATCAGCAAAGTCTCCTATCTACGGAAGGAGAACGGGAGCCTGGAAGGTGGACGAGATAGGCTTCTTCGATGCCCTTGAGTTCCACCCGATTGACATCGAGACTGCCGTTAAGGTCTATTCGGTCTTCGGCGGCGTCCCCCAGTACTGGGCGGACTACGACCCGAGTAAGGGCTTCTGGGACAACATGAGAGCTTTGCTCCTCTCGAAGGGGGCGAAGTACTACGACGAGCCCAAGTACCTCCTCAAGGAGGAGCTCAGGGACGTTTCGAGGTACTTCTCCATACTTCGGGCGATAGCGCTCGGTTACACGCGCTTCGGCCAGATAGCGAACAAGGCGAAGATAGAGACGAAGAGCCTCGGCAAGTACCTCAACGTCCTGGAGGAGATGGGCTACGTTCGAGAGGAAAAGCCCGTGGTCGGCAGGGGGAGGGGCGTTTACAGGATAAGCGATGCCCTCTTCAACTTCTGGTTCCGGTTCGCCTTCCCTCGGAGGGACGAGATAGAGATGGGCTTCGACGTCGTGGAGGGTATAAAGGACGAGTTCAGCGAGTACCTCGGTTTAGCCTTTGAGGGGATAGCGAAGCAGTTTCTGGTTGAGCTGAACAGGGCTGGAGAGCTCCCCTTCCGCTTTACCAAGATCGGCCGCTGGTGGCGTAAGGGGGAGGAGATTGATTTGGTGGCTTTGAACGAGCGGGAGAAGAAGGCGTTGTTCGTCGAGGTTAAGTGGAAGGATTTGAGCGAGAGAGAAGCGAGGGGAATTCTGAAAGACCTTGAAAGAAAGGCCGAGCTCGTCGGGCTTGACGGCTGGGAGAAATATTACGGGCTGGTCGCCAAAAAAGTCGAGAGAAAGGAGAGACTAAGAGGAGAAGGCTGGCTGGTCTGGGACTTGGGGAACTTCGGGCAGTTAGGGAAGTGATTTTTAAGGATCTTCACTGGGTTGAAAACCTCTGGCTGGACATCTTCGAAAGCGTTTTAGGGATTAAAGCGTATTTTCTCAGGGGAATACTCCAAGTGGTTGGGGTAACGAGTGAGGAGAGCGAAAGAGGGAGCCAATCGGGGATGCAAAAATAACCGTGGGAGGGTAAAAAGGTGTACGGGCCGTATAAAAGAGAAATAGGCAAAACGGAAAAGGGACATATTCGAACCGAGACGAAAGAGGAAAAAAATATTACGAAGCGCTGAACGAACACCTTCCGCGTTTTCATAGTAACTTTGGCCTATTCAGAAAGATCGTAAAGACCCTCTACCCAGAAGCGAAGGAGACAGATATCCAGAAGTACGGAACGCAGATATTGGCTGATGGTAAACAACTCAGGGGCTTCGGGATATGGGTAGAGGGGTACGGGAAGCATGCTGAGCAAGTGCCGGCATGGGAGTATCCAAAGCTATCCCTGTTTTACCGACTGCTGACGTCGCTAACCGCCATGAAGCACAACCTGGATCTGGAGGACGCGTTCAGGGCATTATCCGTGGAGCTACCGAAAAGGCTGGGACACAGGGTTCCAAAACCCGAGGAAATCGATGAGTTGGAGAAAAAGGTGAACGAGCTCGTGCAGGAAGGCCTCCTTCCGGAAACAGCTAAGCAGGATGTTGTAGATCTGGCGAAGGAGTTGTCCCAAATCGTGTACGAAGTGTTTCCTGATAAGAAGTCTGTTCTCAAACACCGCGAGAAAATACTAACCCAGATTAACAAGGATAGGAGCTGGGGAGTGAAGGGAAAATCACTAGGAGACTACTGGTACGAGGTAGTGCTCGAGGATGTTCTGAAGAAGCACAGCAACAGGGTTTCTGAGATCATGAAGAGGGGTGCGCCGCAGGTACCGAAAGAAGAGGAAAAGATGCCGACCACCAAAACCATCACAAAGACAGAACCGTCCGTGGAGGAGAAGGCGTTACAGGCATTGAAGAGCATGGGGATAGACGTAAAGTTAGAGGGCAGAGAGACCGCGGAGAGGAAGGCAAAGATATTCGCGTGGCTGGAGAGGGAGGGGCTCGTAGAGGTGGAGGAGGAGAACGGGAAGCCCGTGGTCGTCCCGACGGAGGAGTTCCACAGAATGGTATCGAGGGTGGGGCCAAAGGCAGCGGCGGCAGTGATAAAGAAAGCCTCGGAAGAGAACGAACCCCTTTCAAGAGCTTTAAGGATCGCGAAAGTTCTTGAAGCCCTCGACGGGAAGCTCCCCGAAGGAAAGGGCGTTATAAGGAGCTTAAATCTCTTTACAGCCGGCCTCCTCTCGCTCGAAGACCTCTCAAGGCTCTGGGGGGTCGATGCTAAAGAGCTCTTAAAGTCCTCGCCCGGAGCGGTCAAGGCACTCCTTGAGGCGATGGAAGAGTTCGAGCTTACCGCTCCAGAGGTTCCGGTCGAATGGCTCCCAATCCTCGAAAGGCTGAGGGATAACCCAACCGAGGAAGATTTGAGAAGGGCCCTCAGCATGGCCACCGTTGGGAGAATGACCTTCTCTGCCCTTGAGTCAACAGCCATCAGGGGACTGCCGGAGAGGAGTGAGGAGATCGAGGCGCTCTTATCGGGAATCCTGAGAAAGACCCCGGAGCTCCTCCCGTTCTCGGTAGAGATTCCGGGGGAGCTTGAGGAAGAGTTCAGAGAGCTTTCAAGGGTTCTGGCACTCATGAAGGATGCCTCGTACCTTGAGAAGATTGAGGCTGAGGTTTCGCCTCTGGTGGAGAAGCTGCCGGAGGGGAGGGTCGGCCTCTTCAGGAGGGAGTCGCCGAGGAAGAGGGTGGAAGACTTCGCCGTCTTGCTCACGGAGGGCAGTCTCTCTGAGGAGGAAGCCGAGGAGAGGGCCGAAGAGCTGAAGGGTTACTTGAAGTCCTACCTGAGCGGGGAAGAGGCCGAGAAGTTAGTTGATACCCTGCTCCTCCCCTTCAGGGCCAAAAGGCTCAAGGAAAGGTACGGGAGCGCTGAGGGCTTTCTCTTCGAGTACGCGCACGCGAGGGCTTCCCGCTACCTGCTCGCCGAGGCTTATGTCTTTGAGGCTTTGATGGGAGAAATGGAGAGCCTTCACGATGCTCTCGTTAGAGTCCTCGCCGGGGTGCCTTCGCTCGGGAGGGAGAAGGTTTCATTAAAAGGCGTTGAGAGGAACAGGAGAGAGCTTGAGAGTCTGCTTGGTGAATGAGTAGTAATAGACGTGAAGAAAGCCCAGAAAGGGCGCTCCTTAATTTCCCTTTTCCTTTGTGTAGTATAGTGCACAATTTCTTGATTTTTTGTGCACTACGAGTTTTTGAGTGAAGTCTTCAAGCACAAGGCTTAAATAGTTGCAATACGATTAGACTAATCATGATACAACAATTTGTTGACAGGAAGAACGAACTCGATGCCCTCGAAAGGGCATGGAAAAGCGAAGGGTCAGAAATGATAGTTATCTACGGCAGGAGAAGAGTTGGCAAGACTGCTCTCACCCTCAGATTCATTGAGGGGAAGCCTGCGGTGTACTTTCTCGCCGATGAAAGGGGGGAAGAAAACCTTGGGGAGTTCAGGAGGAAGGTAGCGGAGTTCTTTGACGATCCAGTGCTCGGGAGGTCGGACCTCGGCTGGCTTGAGCTTTTTGAATATCTTGCCAGAAAGGGTGAAAAGCTCGTCGTGGTGATTGACGAGCTCCCCTACATCGTAGAGCACGATAAGGCCTTTCCCTCGGTGCTCCAGAAAGCGTGGGATTCCCACCTTCAGGAATCCACCGTGAAACTCGTGCTCGTGGGGTCGTCCATAGGCATGATGGAGGACCTCCTCGGGTATAAAAGCCCTCTCTACGGCAGGAGGACGATGCAGATCGAGCTTAAACCGCTGAGATACTGGCACGTTAGGGAGTTCCTGCCGTCCTACTCGGAGGGGGACCTTATGAGGGTCTACGGTGCCGTTGACGGCATTCCCCTTTACCTCCGGCAGTTCAGGGATGAGCTAAGCTTTTGGGAAAACCTCGAAAACCTCATGCTTAGGAAGGAGAGCTTCCTCTACGCGGAGGCCGAGTTTCTTCTGAGGCAGGAGTTCAGGGAGCCGGCGAGATACTTCGCGATCCTGAGGGCGATATCGCTCGGAAAGACGAAGCACGGAGAGATAGTGGACTACACGGGATTTGACAGGGGAGTGGTCTCGAAGTACCTCGACAACCTCGCCAAGATAAGGGTGGTCAGAAAGGTTTACCCTGCCTTTGAGCCGGAGAAGAGAAGGAACATGAGGTACGAGATGGCCGACAACTACTACGCCTTCTGGTTCCGCTTCGTCTATCCTAACAGGGAGCTCGTCGAAAGGGAACTCTACAGTGAAGCCTTGGAGGTTGTAAAGAGAGACTACGACCACTACATGGGCAGGGTGTTTGAAAAAGCCTCCCTCGACTTCCTGTGGAAGCGCTTCGCCTTCAAGCGTGCCGGAAGGTGGTGGGGTAGGAGAGAAGAAATCGACGTCGTGGGGCTCAAGGGTGGAACAGCCCACTTTTTTGAGGTAAAGTGGAAGGAATTGAAGGAGAGGGAAGCGAAGGGAATTCTAAAAGACCTTGAGAGGAAGGCGGAACTCGTAAACAAGCTGAAAGGTCTACCGAAGAGGTTTGGGCTGGTGGCGAGGAGAATCGAGGGGAAGGAGAGGCTCGCCGATGAGGGCTACTTGGTGTTCGACCTCAAAGACATGTTCAAGTCCTAAGTTGCCCTCTTCTCCCCCTCCGGAAACTTCCAGCTCTTTGTTATCTTTGTCACGTTCCTCACGAGGGCCTTCTCCTCGGGGTGCCTCGACACGAGTTCCTCCATGAATGAAATCAGCTCGTCGTAGGCGGGCATGTCTACCGGGAAGGGCACATTATCCTTTCCACCGACGGCGTAGGTGAACTTGAAGGGGTCAGGCGGGTGGGTTACAGGATCCTTCCAGCTCGGGTGGACGTCGTAGACCAGCTCAAGAACCAGCGAGAGCGCCCTGAGCGTGCTTGGCCCGAGGCCCTTCAGGAGCAGAAATTCCTCGTAGTTGCTAACACTTAACTCGCGGGCGAACTCCAGTGCTCTCTTGTTGAGCTCAAACCTTCCAAGGCTCTCGTAGCGCTTTATCATGTCCTTCTCCCACGGCTCCCTCGGCTTGTAGTAGACGAGCGGACGGTAGCCCTTCGCTATTGCCTTCAGGCTTTCGAGCTCCCGCTCTATCCTCTCCGGCCTCTCCTGGACAACGTCGAGGAGCGTCTTCTGGTACTCCCTAGCTTCCTTTGAGACGGTGTTGAGGGCGAACTCCCTCTCCAAACCTGCTATAGCCTTGTGGGGGTCGAGAATGAAGGTTTCACTATTAAACCAGTGAAAGCGCCTCGCCATCCTCTCCCGCTCGTTCATCCCCTGCTGTATTACCGCCCAGCTGCCCTCCTCGTCCAGGAAGAAGACGTGGTGGTAAAGCTGGTAGCCCGTTTGAAGCGCCACCGTGTCAACCTTCGCAACGAGCCGGGAAGTCCTCACGTATGGTTCTGGATTGAGGTCGTAGAGCTTCCCTATAGCCTTCAGCTCCTCCGGTGTTGCACGGCTCTTCTTTCCCTTTCCGCCGGCCGCTTTAAGGCCGAGCTCCTCCTTCCATAGGGTGTCCTTTATCATTCCGGCGGTTACCGTTGTAGAGCCCGATGAGTCCCAGTCCATGCCTATGACGTTGTTGAACGCTTGAAACCACACCGGGTCGGAGAGCCTCTCGAGGAGCCCCTTCGTCCCGTACTCCTCCACCGCGAGAAGGAGGACTAAGCGGGTTAGCTTCCTCATCCTCTGGGCGAGCCACGCTGGAACGTGCCCTCCATGGAGCGGCAAATCAGCTACGTTCCTCATACCCTCACCATCTCCCATCCTCCCCGGTGGATTTCTATTCCCTCGCTCCTAACCCCGAGGCGCTTTATCGTCTCCTTCAGCCCTTCCACGAACTTCCAGAACTTTTCATCGTCCGTGAGTACGGTGTAGCTCTCGGGAAAGTGCTCCCTAAGGAGCTCCCTGAAAGCCCTCCCTGCCGCCCTCAGGTTGAGCACCTCGAAAAAGTAGCTCCCCACGAAGTCCCTGCTCTCCCTCACGAGCTCCTCCACGTCCGTTATCCCTGGAATTATGGGGCTCACAAAGGCGTAGGTTTCTATGCCCTCCTCGTGGAGGACCTTGAGCGCGCTCAGCCTCGCCTTAAGGGTGGGCGTGAGCGGCTCTATGAGCATCTTCTCCCTCCCCTCGAAGGTGTTGAGCGTGAGCCCCACCTCCACCGAGGGAAACCGCTTTAGAACGTCAACGTCCCTCGTAACGAGGGGACTCTTTGTGAGGATGCTGAGTTTGTTCCTTTTGTCCATCTTTTCGAGCACCCTTCTCGTGAGCTTGAGGCGGGCCTCGAGGGGCTGGTAGGGGTCGCTCACCGTGGACATCACCACCTCCCCCCTAACGTGCCTCGCCGCCAGCTCGGGAGCGTTTCTCTTGACCTCCACCCACTCCCCCCACTCACCGTAGGGCTTCCACCGGCAGAGAAAGCGCGCGTAGCAGTATTTGCAGGCGAAGGCGCACCCAACGTACTGGTTTACCACCCAGTCCACGCCCGGGATTTTGGAGCGGGTGTAGAGCGTTTTCGCATCCCTCTCGATGACGCGCACCATGATCTCATGTCGGAAACGCTTTTATTAAAGGCTTCCTACTTTCGGCCATGAAGTGGCTCCCCCCGATAATCATCCTCCTGCTCCTCCTTCCATCCGCTACCGCCTCAACCGTCGTGCTCAGCTCGGACCAGGACGAGGGGATAGCGCGCTATCTGGCGAACCATTTGAACGCGACCCTCGTGGTTATCCCCTGGGGAAGCGAGGACGAGAGGTACCTTGAGGAGATCAGGGTTTTAAACCCCGACGAGCTCATAATCGTCGGGGGTCCCTACGCCGTTCCGCCGCTCTTTGAGGTCGGGAACTTCAAACGCTACGGCGGGAAGGACAGGGTCGAGACGGCTAAGATAATCCTCCGCGACTTCTTCAACCTCGACAATCCGGAAACTATAGTTCTCTACCCCTCCCGTGAGGAGGTGAAGGAGTTCACAGGGAAGGGAGGGGAATGGGAGCTCGTCCCCGCAAACACGAGCGTCGCGCTGAGATGGGCCCCCCTGATCGAGAACGAGCTTCCCGCGGGGGAGGGGGAGAGAAGGGTCTTCATCGGCAACGTCGAGAACAACCCCGCGATGAACGCCATGTGGCCGGGGGAACTGCCGGAAGTGTACTCCCTCTACCCCTCCATAATCGTGGCCAACGGTACGCTGTTCATAACCGGAACCGACCAGAACCTTCCCCTCATCGGTCGCTACTTCGAGGGGAATACTCGCTTCGAGAGGACCGATTTAGTCGTCTTCCTTTCCCTTCTGGCTTTTCTCACCCTCGTATCGCTTCCCTTCGTAAACGACCGCAGGTGGCTTGGAGCCTCGTTCCTCGTGGTGACCCTCTTCGTCCTCTACAACATCCACGCCTTCAGGCTTGCCTGGGATACGCTCTTCGTTTACATGGATGGGGCGCTCTCCCTCCTCAGTTCCGGGACCTACGAGACCGTTGTCGGAAGCAGGGGCTTCCCGGGCCTGAGCTACGCCCTCCTCGTTGCTTTCAAGCTCTTCGGGGTTAGGATAGAGGCCGCGGTTCTCTACCAAATCCTCCTCCTCTTCATCACCGCCCTCGCCCTGCACCTGCACTTCAAGAGGGGCCCGCTCTCCACGATGGCGCTCCTGTTGTTCCTTGCCCTCCCGCTGTTCAGAGAGTACGTCCTGACGGTTTCGACGGAGCTCACGTTCATAGCGCTCCTCCTCCTTTCGCTTGCCCTTCTCCGGCGCCTTCCTTTAGTGGCATCGCTCCCGAGTGCCCTCGCCTCAATAGTTAGGGCCCAGGCACTCCTACTTCCGGTGGTCGCGCTGATGAGGCGGGAGCGGAAGGTGCTCTTCTACTCCGCCCTCTCCCTCGCCCTCTACGCCCTCCTCTACTCCCTCGCCGGAAACGGTTTTGAGGGCTACGTTGTCGAAATCTCGGCCAAAGGGCTTACCGCTCAAACGGTGCTCTCGAACCTCTCCTTCTACCTGCCGTCCATCGTGAAGTACATTCCCATCCCCGCGGTCCTCCTAATGTACTTCTCACTCAGAGGAGAGCTCAAACCGGGAGAAACACTCGTGCTTGGGGTTGTCTACCTCCTCCTTCCCCTCCTGTGGGTCGCCCAGGATGAGCGCTACCTTCTTCCGGGCCTTCTCCTCCTGCTCCTCGCCGCTCTGGAGCCGCTCGACAGGACGGAGAAACCTGTGGAAGGTTAATTTGCGCCCAGTCCCTGCCGTTCAAAGGGGGAAGCAAACTGACGAACCCAGGAGGAAAAGTTATAGCGTGACAACGATAGTGTTTTATTCCCCCTTTACCCTATTCCTCCGGTGGTGCTATGAATCACGAGGGGTTTCTTGAGGTCATAACCGGGCCAATGTTTGCCGGCAAAACGACGGAGCTCATAAAGCGCGTTGAGAGGCAGATTTTCGCCAAGAGGAAGGCGGCTTTGTTCAAACCATCCATAGACACCCGCTATTCCGAAGACCACGTGGTGGCCCACAACGGGCTGAGGTACGAAGCTTACATAGTCCCCACGACGGAGGAGGGCGTGAAAAAAATCGTTGACCTGACGAAGGAGGAGGGGTACGAAGTCATAGGCATTGATGAGGTGCAGTTCTTCCATCCTTCCATCGTCGAGGCCCTCAACGAACTGGCGGATGAGGGCGTCTACGTGATAGCATCGGGCTTAAACCTCGACTTCAAGGGGGAGCCATTTGATGTAACGCGCGAACTCCTCGTCAGAGCGGACAACGTGGTCTACCTGACGGCGGTTTGCACGGTCTGTGGAAGGCCAGCAACACGGAGTCAGCGCCTCATAGATGGAAAGCCCGCCCCGAAGGATTCTCCCGTGATACTTGTTGGGGGAAGGGAGAGCTACGAAGCAAGATGCAGACTCCACCACGAGGTGATTTGAGTGAAAGCGAGGATAAGGGAGCGGTTCAAGTTCGAGGCGGCCCACGCCGTGAAAATAGGCGGAAACACGGAGGAAATTCACGGCCACACGTTCAGGCTCGAGGTTACGGTGGAGGGAGGCATTGAGAGGGGCTACGTCATGGACTTCCTTGAGCTCAGGGCACTGGTTGAGGAAATCCTCGCCCGGCTCGACCACAGAAATCTCAATTCGCTATTCGAGAACCCCACGACCGAAAACATCGCCCTCTGGATCGCGGAGAGGGTCTCGAAGGGGCTCCCTGAGGGTGTGGCCCTCAAACGGCTCGTCCTATGGGAGGGCGATGAGAACGGCGTTGAGCTGGAGTTTTAGAAACTTTTTTAAACTTTTTAGGGCAGTCTAATTCGGGAGAGGGCATGGCGGCGGTTGAAGCGAGGGACGTGAGCATATACTATGAGGGGCAGAAGGCCGTTGAGGGGGTTAGCTTTACCCTTGAGGAGGGTGAGACGCTGCTCCTCCTCGGGCCGAACGGAGCGGGAAAGACCACGCTCCTGCGCACGGTCGGAGGTTTTCACAGGGAGTACCGCGGTGAGCTCAAGGTTTTTGGACTCTCCCCCGGGGACGCGGGCGAGTTCGTGGTGTACGTTCCCCAGAGCTTCAGCCTCAACGAGAGGGTGCCCCTCAGGGCTAGGGACGTTGTGGCGATGGGGAGACTCTACAGAAGGGGTTTTGTCCATTTTCGTATTGGAAAGGCGCTCATTGAGCGGGCGCTCGAGGTGCTTGACTTCGTTGGTCTTAGCGAGGTGGCGGATAAGCCCTTCAGCGAGTTGAGCGGCGGGCAGAAGCAACGCGTGCTCCTTGCGAGGGCCCTCCTTTCAAAACCCCGTCTCCTCCTCCTGGATGAGCCGCTCTCGGCACTCGACCCCTCCGCCAGGGCTGATGTTGTGGCGGTTTTGGGGAAGATTAAGAGGGAGATGGGGGTTACGATGATGATAACCACCCACGATGTGAACCCGCTTGCAGAGCTCGGAGACAAGGTGATGCTCCTCAACAGGCGCCTGGTGGCCTTTGGAAGCCCCGACGAGGTGCTGAGGGACGAGATCATAGCGAGAGTTTACGGGCCGCTGGCGAGGGCGATACGCCTGGAGGAGAGGTTCTACTGCATAATAGGGGATACCCACCTCCACGGGAGGGAGGGGAGATGATACCGGAGTACGTTCTGAGGGCCCTCCTTGCGGGCTTCATGATAAGCGCGCTCCTCGGACTCCTCAGCCCCCTCATAAACATGAAGGGGCTCGCCTTCCTGACCCATGCGACTTTCCACTCCCTCCTCTTCGGGGCAGTTCTCGGCATGATACTCGGCCTTATAATCGGTAACATGGGGGTAATAGTGGCGGTTGCCCTCGTCGTTACCCTCTTGGTTGTCGTTCTCATAGCGGTGCTCGAGGACAGGGGCTTCTCGAGCGACGCCGCGGTTGGAATAGTGTCGAGCTTCGTTGCAGGACTGACCGTCCTAGGCTTCGGCGTGCTCTACAAGGTTATGGCGACGAGGCCCTACTTTGCACTCTCCTCGAGCATAGTCTCATACCTCACGGGGGAGGTTTTCCTCATAACGCTCGCCGACCTGGAGGCCCTCATAATCGGCGGGGCCCTCGTGTTCTTCCTGATGGCCTTCCTCTACAGGGACTTCCTCTACGTAAGCTTTGACCCCGAGGGTGTGGAGAGCCACGGGGGGAGTGTCAGAGCATACCTCATGCTCCTCTATGTCATCGTGGGTGTTATCGGCGCACTGATAGTCAAAACAGTTGGTCTAATAACCCTTCAGGTCATAGCGGTTCTGCCCGGCGCTATAGCCCTCATGCTCAGCGACGACCTCAGGAAGATCCTGGGCATAAGCATCTTCCTCACCCTCGGAGTTGAGATCTCCTCCATCCTGCTCGCCTACGTCACGAACATCCCGCCCAGCGGAATTGCCACCATAATCCTCGGCCTCATCTACGGGGCGGTTCTCTTAAAGCGTTAAGCTAAAAGCTTATAAGCGTTCGTCGAAATACTATAACCCGGTGTAAGGATGAGCAACGGGAAGTATCTCGAGGCGCTCATAGAGGGCGGGATAAACCTTGCGGAGAAGGTGGGGGCGCGGGCCATAGTCGTCATGACGCCCATAGAGCCCGACGCCATCAGCACGGACCTCCCGGTGGTTATAATAGGTTCCTCCTTTATGAGACAGGGCAACAGGGTATTCCTTCCTCTCTCCCCTGCCCTCGGCCTCAAGAACGTCCTCAACATAATCACCGCCTACCTCCTAGACAACGACTTCATCTCCGAAGGAGACAGCTTCGTTTACATCACCCCGGACTCCGTCGGGATAAAGGAGGCCCGAAAGGGAAGCATCCTCAAGAAGGCCTTTTTCACAAGCCACCAGAGCGTTTTCCAGAGCCTCCTCGACATAGTCATCGAGCTCGCCACCGAGGGACGCGAGGGGAAGCCCGTTGGGGCGCTCTTCGTTCTCGGCGACACGCGGAACGTCCAGAGGCACTCCCACCAGATGGTGCCCAACCCGTTCAAGGGGCACAACCTGAACGTCCTGGAAAAGAGAACCAAGGAGATAATAAAGGAGTTCGCCTTCCTCGACGGGGCGTTTCTCATAGCCAAAAACGGTCGCGTGATGGCAGCGGGGCGTTACCTTGACGTTGACGCCAAAAAACTTGGAGTGGAGGTGCCGCAGGGTCTTGGGAGCAGGCACATAGCCGCGGCAGGGATAACGAAGGTGACCAAGGCCATAGCCATAACCCTATCGGAGAGCGGCGTAATCCGCATATTCCGGGACGGTGAGATGATCCTCGAATACAACCCGAGGATCGTTTACTGATGCTTGATGTGCGGTTTTCCTATGGCTATCGTGAATCCCCTGAAGGAATCGTCCTTCCTGTTGAACTCTATGGCCAGCGGGAGGTCGAACTCCTCGCTTATCACGATTCTAACGATCCTCGCCCTTGAGTGCTCGTTGAGGTAGTTCTCCTTGAGTTGCTCGTAGTTCTCTATGACCTCGTTGACGCTCTCCTCGTGCATGGAGTACATTTCCCGGGAGTAGTTGCTGTGTTCGCGTATTGATTTGATTACCTCTTCCTTATCCAAACTCCCACTCCCTTACCCTTTGAGCCAGGACTCGCCCTCCTTCTTAAATACGTTTCTCTTTTCCGCGATGAGGAGGGCCTCCTCAAGCCTCTCCCTCGGGAGCTTCATTCCGTGGAGCTCCTCGAACAGGGAGAGTATTTCATCCGTCGTGAGTCTATCCCTCTCCTCGAAGAGGTTGCCCACGAGGTTTATCATGTCCTCGACGAAGTTCCAGGGGAAGATTATCCACGCCCAGTCAATCTCCTCGCCGTAGTAGTCGGGCTTAAAGCGCGAGCCCTTGATGGTGAGGAGCGTTGCCACTCTAATCTCTTCAGGCTTCTGTCCCTCAACGTAGTTCTTCGCGAGCGTTAGGCTCTCTCCCGTGTCGCTGATATCGTCAACGATGAGAACCTTCTTGCTCTCGAGGTTGTAGTTGCTGCCGTACTTGAGCTTCGCCTTTCCGTCGGGGGTCGCGGTAACGCCCCAGTGCTCGACCTTAACGCTTATGAGGTCCTTTACGCCAAGGTAGTCGCAGTAGAGCCTTGCCGCAACCCAGCCGCCCCTTGCGAGGCCGACGATAACATCAGGCCTCCATCCCTCTTCGAGTATCTTAAAAGCGCCTTCCTTCGCCCACTTCTCAATGTCTTCCCAAGAAGCTGGATATGCCGGAAACTTCTTCATTGCGTTTCCCTTAACGGGGCAAGGGAAAGGTTATATTTAAAGGTTACGCCCCTGGAAAAAGTGGGGAGCGGAGAAATCAAACCTTGACCCTCTTCCACACGGTTCCCTGCGGCGTGTCCTCGAGCTGGATTCCGAGCTCTCTAAGCTCGGCCCTTATCTTGTCGGCTAAATCAAACTTCTTCTCCTTCCTGAGCTGGGCGCGAACCTCTATGAGGAGCTTTATCAGGGCCTCCTCTTCGCCGGCCTTCTGCTCCTTGAAGTGGTCCTCGAAGATGCCGAAGACCTCGCTCACAATCCTGAAGAACTCCCAGGCCTTCCTCAGGATGCTCTCCTTCGGGACCTCAACGTTGGTCAGATAGCGGTTTACGGCGTTGCTTACTTCGAAGACGGCCTTCATAGCTTCGGCCGTGTTGAAGTCGTCGTCCATCGCTTCATAGAACTTCTCCCTCGCGTTTCTGATGGCCTCGTAGGCTTCGAACTCCTCCTTGCCCCACTTGAATGATATCTCCGCCCTCTCCATCGCCACGCGGATGTTCTCAAGCGTGTTATACAGGCGCTCAAGGTTGTTCTTGGCGTGCTCAAGGCCTTCCTCCGTGTAGTCGAGCGGTGAGCGGTAGTGTCTCTGCAGGACGAAGAGCCTTATTACCTCCGGGTCGTAGCGCTGGAGGGCCTCTCTAATCGTCACGAAGTTGCCGAGGCTCTTGCTCATCTTCTCGCCGTTCACCATGAGGAAGCCCGTGTGGAGCCAGTACTTGACCCACTGCTTACCGGTGCACGCCTCCGTCTGCGCTATCTCGTTCTCGTGGTGCGGGAAGATGAGGTCGTTCCCGCCGCCGTGGATGTCGAAGCTCTCACCGAGGTACTTGGTGCTCATCGTGGAGCACTCTATGTGCCAGCCGGGCCTTCCCTCACCCCACGGGCTTTCCCATCTCGGCTCTCCCGGCTTGGCCTTCTTCCAGAGGGCGAAGTCTTCTGGATTCTTCTTGCCCTCGCCGGGCTCAACGCGCGCTCCCTTAACGAGCTCCTCGACCTTTATCTTGCTCAGCTTTCCGTAGTCCTTGAACTTCTTGACCTCAAAGTAGACGCCGTCACTTCCTTCATAGGCGTAGCCCTTCTCCTGGAGCTTCCTTACGAAGTCAATGATGTCCCCGATGTGCTCCGTGACGCGGGGATAAATATCGGCCGGCTTGACCTTTAGCGATTCCATGTCCTCAAGGAACATTCTTAGGAACTTCTCCGCGAGCTCCTTGGGGTCTTCACCGGTCTCGTTGGCCCTTCTGATGATTTTATCGTCTATGTCCGTGAAGTTCATGACCATGAGAACCGTGTAGCCCCTGTGCTCAAGGTAGCGCCGTATCACGTCGAACGCTATGTAAGTTCTCCCGTGACCGATGTGGGTGTAATCGTAAACCGTCGGACCGCAGACGTACATCCTGACCTCGCCTTCTCTCAGGGGTTTGAACTCCTCCTTCTGCCTCGTCAGGGTGTTGTAGATTCTTATGGCCACCTTCTCACCACCTAGAAAAGCTACGGGGGAATGTTTATTAGAATATCGTTTGGGGCAAATGGAAAATTCAAAGAAGGGAGAAAAGTCAGATCTGGCCGGCGAGCCAGAGAAGGACTCCCTTAAGGAACGGCCAGTTGCTGTTGATGTAGTTGCCGTTGTAGTCGTCGCTAAGGGCCTTGCTTGAGCCGTAGACGACGACCCTTCCATTTCCGAACTCAGCGGCCGCGGCCACTATCGGCTTTGAACCCTTTTCCTTCACGACGTTGCCGTCCTCGTCCACCGCGTAGGAGCTCTCGTATCCCCTGACGAGCCACACTGCATCGCCGGTGATGTCGAGCGTGTCTCCGTTGTAGTAGAGCTGGGACTCGCTCGTGAGGAACTTCGTGGTCGGATGCTCGTTGAACTCGCCGACGAACGGGAAGTACGCCGCCCCGCTGTTGACCTCCTCGTCCATGAGCTCGTCGTCGTTGAAGGTTATTCCGAAGGCCGAGACAAGGTCGTTGAGCGTGCGGTGGTAGACGTAGCGGTACCAGTCGCCCGTGACGAGGAGGCCTCCGCCGTTCTCAACGTACTCGTGGAGGGCCGCTATCTCCTCATCCGTGAAGTCCTCGTGCGGGTTGGTGATTATCACGATGTCGTAGTCCTTGAGCTCGTCCGCGGTGAACTCGTCCTCGTTGAGCTCCACCGTCCAGTTGAGCTCCTCCTTCATCTTCGTGATGAGGGTTATCATCTTGCCGCTGTTGTAGTACTGGCCGTGGCCGTTGTCAACGAGAACCTTCACGCCCTCGGGCTTCTCGATTACGACTTCCTCACCGGCCTGGCACTTCTCGAGGGCATCCTGGAGGATGGGTATCACCGTGTTGAGCTCTCCTATGAGCTTCTCCTGGGTGATCGCAAGCCCGCGGGCGGTGATGAAGTACTTCGTGGCCAGGTAGCTCTGGGTGTAGGCTATCCCCTGGAGCTCCTGGAACTGGGCGCTGTACTCATCGTATTTGGCCTTGTTCTCAGATATGAGCTCCATGTAATCGGAGAGGATGTCGAGACTAACGCCGCAGGCCTCAACCTCGCTCGTAAGGTTTTCGTAGGTGGCGTAGAGCTCATCAAACGTCTCCTTCTCCTTGAGGTAGCGGATTGTGTAGTAGCGGGAGTAGGTGTTTATTATCGTCGAGGGATTCTCAAAGATATGAATGCTCGCGTATTTGGTATCATAACCCTCAATCTCCGCCTTCACGACGTGGCTTCCGAGCTCCATCGGTATCCAGTCGTAGGTGACCTCCTCGCTGGAGTTGGCCTTGAGCTCAACCGTCTGGTTGAGCTTGAGCTCGTCGTCTATGTAGATGAGGAACGTGACGTTCTCGTCGAAGGTGCCCTCGTTTGCAAGGGTGGCCTTTATGGTGACCCGATCGTTCCTGTTGGCGGCGCTCGGGACGTCGAGGGAAGCTACTTTGATAAGTGGGACGTAAATTTTTAGGTCGTTCTCATCCCTAGGCTCGAGCTTAAACTTGCCGTACGAGTAATAGACCACGCCCGTGATGGACTCAAAGCGCTCACCCATCGTCGGGGAATAGTGGTACATCAGGTCGTCCACCACGAGTGGGCCACTTCCGTCGTCCACCTTCCACTCTCCGTATCCCAGGTCGGGGTCAGTAACTTCAACGTTCTCCACTTTGACGAGAACGCTCTCCCACTGCTCCTGGGAAACATTGCCGCTTGGAAGGATAACGGGAGCAGGAACATCAGCAGTCCCGAGAATCGTCACGTAGTTACCGTAGTCCTTGTCTATTGAAAGCTCCGTGAGGCCATAGTACTCCTTCACATAGCCCTTGACCTCGACGTAGCTGCCGACGCTCAACCCCTCGGGCATTGAGTAATCCGCAAGATACACATAAATCCCGTTCCATGCCCCGGTGCCGTTCTGTATGAAGAATCCCTTGCTTCCAGCAATGGCGGTGACCACACCCCTAGTTATCACCGTGCTATATTTGTATGGCGAATCTCCACTCGGGTCTTCGGTGTACTGTATATCGTGTATTGAAACGTATGGAACATCTGCGGAGACACTTGAGAGCATTGTCCCTGGTACGGCGCTCAGAAGCATTACCACGATTAAAAACAGGCTCCACCTCTTCATGTTATCACCAAAATTTAGATGCAGATTTTAGAGTTATTAAACTTTCTCCCACATCGGAGTCATTCGAGGGAGCAAACTTAATTAGGCGTGAACACCAAGCCACAGCGGAGGTGGTTTCATGCCCGTTACGACCAAAACCGGTGATAAGGGCACAACCGGAATCTTCACGGGGGAGCGGGTGGCCAAGATATCCCCTATCATCGAGGCCAACGGAACAATAGACGAGCTCGGCTCATTTATAGGGGAGGCCAAGCACCACGTGGACGATGAGCTGAGGGAAACCCTCGAAACCATACAGAGGCACCTGTACTCCCTCATGGCCGAGATAGCGAGCAAGGGGCAGTACAAAAAGGTTGGAGAAGAAGAAGTCAGGTGGCTCGAGGAACTAACGGCCCGCTTTGAAGAGGAGGTGAAGCTGGAGGGCTTCGTTCTCCCCGGTTCCACCGTGGCCAGCGCCAAGCTCGACGTCTGCAGAACGGTGGCGAGGAGGGCGGAGCGCAGGGTGGCCAAACTCGTCCTGGAGTACGGCTTTGGGGAGGGGGTTCTCGTTTATCTCAACAGGCTGAGCGATGCCCTCTTCATGATGGCCCGCTACATCGAGTGGCGCGAGGGTAAGATAACCTACGCAAAGTGAAGAACCATGGAGAGGACGATAGGCATCCTCGGGGGAATGGGACCCCTCGCGACGGCGGAGCTCTTCAGGCGGATAGTACTCAAAACCCCAGCTAGGAGGGATCAGGAACACCCGAGGGTCATAATCTACAACAACCCGAAAATTCCGGACAGAACGGCCTTCATAATTGACGAGGGAGAGGACCCGAGGCCCGCCCTCGTGGAAAGCGCCCGGAAGCTCGAGGAGTGGGGGGCGGACTTCATAGTGATGCCCTGCAACACGGCCCACTTCTTCGAGGAGACCATCAGGCGGGCCGTGAGGATTCCCCTCGTCAGCATGGTGGAGGAGACGGCGGAGCACGTGAAACGCCTTGGGATAAAGAAGGTGGGCCTCCTCGCAACGGACGGAACCATAAAGGGGATGGTCTACCACAGGGCGCTCCTGAGAAGGGGCGTTAGAATAGCCCTGCCCGACAGGAAGGGGCAGAAGGATGTTATGAGGGGCATTTACGAGGGCGTGAAGACCGGCAACCTGGAGCTCGGGAGGGGGCTTCTCTTAAGGGAGGCCAGAAAGCTCCAGCGGAGGAGCGAGGGGGTAATAGCCGGCTGTACGGAGGTCAGCGTCGTGCTCAAGCCCGAGGACCTTAAGGTTCCCCTCATTGACCCACTCGATGTGGTGGCGGAGAGGGCGGTGAGGCTGGCGCTTGGAGTCGAGGACTTTTAAGTGCAACGCTTATCCAATCGCTTACCTTTTTTCAAACTCACCGCCCCTCGCCCTCAGAGCCACCCCTTTCTCCTGAAGTAGTAGAGCATACCGAGGCTTATTGAGAGCATCAGGAGAAGAACGAGGGGATAGCTGTAGCGCCAGTAGAGCTCGGGCATATAGCGGAAGTTCATGCCATAAATGCCTGTTATGAAAGTAAGGGGGATGAAAACCGTCGAGACCACCGTGAGAATGCGCATTATCTCGTTTATTCTCATGGAGAGGGTGGAGTAGTACATCTCAACGAGCCCGTTGGCCATGTCCCTCTGGCTCTCCACTATGTCGAGAACCTCCATGACGTGGGTGTGGAGCTCCTCAAAGTAGCCCGCGGTCTCCTCGTCGAAGAACTTGCCTCCCTCAAGCCCCAGCTTCCTGAAGACCTCAAGGAGAGGGAAGATGGTGCGCCTTATGAAAAGAACGCGCATCCTGATGCCGTGTATCCTGCGCAGCACCCCGGTATTTCCGCCCTCGAGTATTTCCCTCTCCAGCTCCTCCATCCTCCCGCTTATCTTCTCGAGTATCTGGGTGTAGTTCTCAACTATGGCATCGAGGAGGGCGTAAACGAGGTAGTCCGGCCCCTTGGCCCTGAAGAGGCCCTCTCCCTGCCTTATCGCCTCGCGGAGGGGGTTGAACACATCCCCGGGCTGCTCCTGGAGGGTTATAACGAAGTTGTCCTTGAGGAGTATGGCTATCCTCTCCTTTTTCAGGCCCCCCTTGATCTCGTAAATCTGGTGCAGGAGGATGAGGAGGTAATCGTCCATGGCATGCACCTGCGCCCTTCCCCTGCCCCGCGTTAGGGCCCTCAAGTGGGCGTCGTGAACCCCGAGGAACTCCCTGAGTTCGTCGAGGTAGGCGATACCGTCAACGTTTATCCACACCACGCGGTAGTCTTTGAAGGTAAGCCCTTCCCCGAGGCTCTCCACCCTCCTTTCCTCGAACCTGTCCTTTGAGTACGCGAACACGGTGATTCTCGGCCCCACCATCTTCAACACCTAACCCCCAAATTCCATGACCATTCCGGAATGGAGCTTGTGGAACCTCTCCCCGTAAGTCCCAAGGAAAGCTGCTTCAGCCCTCAAACCCGTGCAGTGGCCGGTGTAAACCTCCTCCACCCCGAGCTCCATGAAAGCTTCAACCGTCTTACTTATCCTCTCCTCGGAGGCATCTATCAGGTGAAACCCTCCAACAACAGCCCTGACCCTCTCCTCGCCCGTAATCTCAATGGCCCGCTTCACTATGCTCACTATCCCCGCGTGGGAGCATCCGCTGACGATTACAATCCCCTCGGAGGTTTTCACAACGACGCTCATATCGTCCATCAGTTCGTCCCTCACGATTCTGCCGTCCCGGAGGGTGTAAACCTCGACGCTCGCTTTCTCGAAATCCTCCCTCTTCCTTATCTCCCCGGTGGAATATAGCCCCCCGACTATCTGAAATGGCTCCGCCGTTAAAAAGAGCTCGCCACGCTCCTCAACCTCCTCCCTCCTAAAAGGCACGCCCACATCCCTCAGGTGGGGTTTCGTTACGAAGTGCTTTCTGAATATCGTGGGGTGGGCTATCACCGGAACCCTCTTCCCAGTGGCGTCGAGGATACCGAGTAGGCCCCCGGTGTGGTCGTAGTGACAGTGGGAGAGGAAGACGTAGTCAATATCACCCGCTTTAATCCCCAGGAGTTTCATATTGTGGAGCACGGCCTTTTCGCTCTGTCCAGTGTCGAAGAGCAGCTTCTTTCCCCCATACTCTATGAGAAAACTAACCCCGTGCTGCCCGAGGAAAGGGCTCTCGTAACCCGAGTAATCCTCCACAAGGGTGTATATCCTCATGAGACCACCTGATAAACTTTGGCGTCATGGTAATTATGCTTTTCCACGTGCCCACAACGGTTATTAAACGGGAGGACGAAGGTTCAACGGTGGTCACATGCAGCCCATAGAGGTGTCCAGGATAGTCATGAGGGATGTGCTCGCGCTCGAGAGGGGGGAGGAAGTTCTAATCGTGACCAATCCGGGGGAAGTTCTCGGAATTTCTCTGAGCCTCTTTGAAGCCGCGAGGGAGATGGGGGGAAAGCCCACCGTTCTGGTTCAGGAGGCAAAGGGCACACTTGACTACGCCGAGAGGGCCGTATTGGAAGCCCTTAAGAGCGAGCCCGATGTGGTGATCTCGATAAGCCAGAAGAAGCTCGGGAAGGACCCCCACGGCCTCCACGTAGGCTACGTTGGGAGGGACGGTAGGAAGTACGCCCATATATTCGAGAAGCTCCTCCACGGTGACAGGAGGATAAGGGCCTTCTGGAGCCCGGGGATAGACACCTACACCTATCTGCGCGCCGTCCCCATAGACTACGGGCGTCTGAGGGATGAGGCGAAGGTTCTGGCGGAAATCCTCGACAGGGGAAGGGAAGTTCACATAACGAGCGATGCCGGAACTGACCTCTGGATGAGCATCGAAGGCAGAAAGGCTCTCAAGGACGACGGCGACTTCAGAAAACCCGGAAGGGGAGGGAACATACCCGCGGGAGAGGTTTTCATATCCCCCGCCGTGGGCAGGAGCGAGGGGACCATAGTTTTCGACGGCACGATAGGGCTCGGTGGGGAGAGCGTTGTCCCGAAGACACCCGTCAAAGTGAAGGTAAAGGGCGGATTCGTCGTTTCCATAGAAGGAGGGACAGAGGCGGGAAGGCTGGAGGAGGCCATAAAGAGCGCTGAAAGGAGAGCCCTTGAAATGGATAAGAAAGAGCTCGCAAGGAACTCGTGGCACCTCGGAGAACTCGGTATAGGCCTGAATCCAAGGGCGAAGATGAGCGGAAAGCTTCTTGAGGACGAAAAGCTCAGAAACACGGTTCACATCGCCATAGGGGCAAACTACGACAACGATGCCCCCGCGCTGAACCACTTCGACTGCCTCATCATGAACCCAACGGTCGAGGTTGACGGGGAGAGGATAATGGAAAAGGGAAGGTTTTTGATTTTCTGAGCTTTTTTTACTCCCTAAATGACCACACGAGCAGCGATGGAGTTACAAGGGTCGTTATTATCGTCATGGCGACGCCTACCGAGAAGAGCGTGCTCGTGAGGACTCCCTCCCCCTTTCCAACCGTGAGCATAATCAGGGCAACCTCCATCCTCGGTATCATGCCTATTCCCACCCTGAGGGCCTCCTTCGGCTTGAAACTAGAGAGGAGGGCCCCAGCACCACAGCCAACAACCTTACCGAGGGCCGCGACGAGGGCGTAAACCCCTATGAGGGCGAGCGTGGAGGCGCCGCCAGCGTAGAAGACGCGTATATCCGTGTGTATTCCTATGCCCACCAGGAACACCGGAACCGGAAGCGCGTAGGCTATCGTCGTGACCTTATCGCTTATTCTCCTGGCCTCGTCCGTCTGCCCTATGAGGAGGCCCGCGAGGTAGGCGCCCGTTATGCCCGCTATGCGGAACTCCTCGGCAAGGAATGCCAGGCTCATCACGACGGCGAGGGCGAAGGCCACCGTGCTCTCCGGGAGGGTTATCCTTGAGGAGAGCCTTATGAGACGCTTGACGACCGGGATGCCCAGGACAAGGACGGCCCCGAAGAAGAGGGCGGCCTCCCCGAGGAGCTCCCCAATCTCCTCGAGGCTTATGGTTCCCGTGGTGTTGATGGCCACGAGAACGGTGAGCACAAGGATACCGAGGACGTCATCAACCACCGCGGCCGCCAGTATGCTCGCCCCCTCCTTGCTCCTGAGCTTCTTCATCTCCATCAGAACGCTCGCCGTCAGGCTTACGCTCGTGGCGGTGAGCACACCCCCCATCATGAGGGAGGCCATCTTCGAGTGGGTGAAGGGAAGGGTGGTGAGGTAGCCGAGGATGAAGGGGATAACCACACCGCCGCTGGCTATTAGAAAAGCCGGCCCCCCAACGCGCTTGAACTCCTCGATATCGGTTTCGAGACCCGCCAGAAATAGAAGGAGCACGACACCGAGCTCGCTGAGGAATTCAAGGCTCTCGGTTGTCTGGATGAGGTTTAGAACTGAGGTTCCGATTATTATTCCCCCGACGATTTCACCCATCGCAGAGGGCTGCTTGAGCTTGGTGAAGACGTAGCCGAAGGTTTTTGATACGATCAGGATTATAGCAATCGAGATGAAGGGGTCCGAGAGGGGGAGCTCCATGAAATCGCCTCCACGAGGTACTGAATTCCCCTGAATCACCACGTATTATGAGTAAAATGTATATAACCCTTTTGATTTGCGGGCTGCCTTAACCTTTTATACCCGAAGGGCGATTTGGGATAAGGTGATAGAATGGAGATAGGAGTTGTTGGAAAGCCCAACGTTGGGAAGTCCACATTCTTTTCAGCTGCAACCCTCGCCGAGGCCCAGATAGCGAATTATCCCTTCACCACGATTGACGCTAACATAGGCGTTACATACGCGATAGCTGAGCACCCGTGTAAGGAACTCGGCTGTACCCCAAACCCCCAGAACTACGAGTACAAAGATGGGAAGGCCCTGATTCCAATTAAGATGGTGGACGTTGCCGGCCTTGTTCCGGGGGCTCACGAGGGACGCGGCCTTGGCAACAAGTTCCTCGATGATTTGAGGATGGCCTCAGCGCTTATCCACGTCATAGACGCGACTGGAAAGACGGACGAGGAAGGCAGGCCCACGGACGCCTACGACCCCGTGAACGACATAGACTTCCTGGAGAGGGAGATAGACTACTGGCTCTTCGGCATACTCCACAAGAACTGGGACAAGCTCGCCAAGCGCATCAAGCTCCAGCACCTCAAGCTCGCCCAGGCCATAGCCGACCAGCTCACGGGTGTTGGCGTTAGCGAGGAGGACACCTTCGAGGCCATCCACAAGCTCGGCCTTGGAGAGGATCCCACCAAGTGGAGCGACGAGGATCTGCTCGCCTTCGTCACGGAGCTCAGGAAGATAAACAAGCCGATTATCATCGCAGCGAACAAGGCCGACGCGGCGAGCGACGAGGCAATAGAGCGCCTTAAGCGGGAGGGGGAGAAGAGGGGCTACATAGTCGTCCCCACGAGCGCGGCCGCGGAGCTAACCCTTAGGAAGGCTGCCAAAGCCGGCTTCATAGAGTACATCCCTGGAGAGAGCGACTTTAAGGTGCTTAAGCCGCTAAACGAGAAGCAGAGAAAGGGGCTTGAGCTCATAAAGGAGAAGGTTCTCGACCGCTTCGGCTCCACGGGTGTGCAGGAGGTCATAAACAGGGCCACCTTTGAACTCCTCAAGCTCGTCCCCGTTTACCCCGTGGAGGACGAGCACAAGCTGACGGACCAGTTCGGGAACGTTTTACCCCACGTCCACCTCCTCCCGAAGGGCTCCACACCCAGGGATCTGGCTTACAAAGTGCACACCGACCTAGGCAAAACCTTCCTCTACGCGGTGAACGCCAAAACGCACCGCAGGGTGGGCGAGGACTACGAGCTGGAGTTCAACGACGTGATCAAAATCGTCGCCACCGCGAGGTGAGTTAGTTTCCCATTTTCTCCCTTATGAGTTCCTGGTAGAGCCTCGGTTCCACATCTTTCTCGCTCAGTCCGAGCTTTTTAGCCACATCCCATATTCGGCGCTTCGCGCCTCCGATATCCTCCGCAATCACCTCTATGTCCAGAAAATCCCCCAGGTTCTCGACGCGGCTGAGTTCGAAGGTAACGTCCCCGAGCCGATACACGTAGCGGTGCTTCCTCACGATGACGTCCTCCTCAAAACCGAGCCTCTTGAGTATCTCCACGGTGGTATCGAAGTCGGAAACCTCCACCTCAAGCTCGTCGAACTCCTCGTTCCTGCCGGGATCCTTTATGAGCTTGTAGGT
Organism: Palaeococcus ferrophilus DSM 13482; assembly: GCF_000966265.1. Classification (NCBI taxonomy): domain Archaea; kingdom Methanobacteriati; phylum Methanobacteriota; class Thermococci; order Thermococcales; family Thermococcaceae; genus Palaeococcus; species Palaeococcus ferrophilus. Next base: position 201,624 of record NZ_LANF01000006.1, read on the forward strand.
TAGAAAGGCCCTCCCGAGGTTCTCCACGCGCCTAACCCTTAGGAGCTGTGGAGAGGGGAGGGAAAAGTAAACGTCCTCCTGGACTTCCTCATGGGAGAGGATCGCCCCAAGCCCCTCGATTTTAGGGCGTATCTCCTCGAGGCGGACCCGGAATTTAACCTCGATCTCCATATCAAATCTCCGCGAGGAAGCCTATTACGTCCTCCCCCTTCTTGAACTCCCTTATGGGGAGGACGTTTACCTCTTTGAGGGTTGGTATCGTCTTTATGTTGTCCTCTATGAACCTTTCGAGGTTCTCCTGGGTCTCCTCTCCGATCAGCGCGACAAGGTGGTCGTCTCCGCTCTTGGCGACCATGAGGACGTTGGGGAGCATCGAGAGGGTCTTGGCTATGTACTCGAGGTAGCGCTCGAGGAAGTCCTCGATAACGGGCTTCTCCACCTTGAGTATCAGGAAGGCCGCGACCTTTGGTTTCACGGGTTTTCCGAGGATTATGGTGTACTTGTCTATTATCCCCCTTTCCTGTAGCTTTTTGATCCTGAAGTGTATAGTTGACTCGGGTTTGCCCAGATTGGAACTTATCTCCGAAATTGTAAGTCTTGCATCGCCCTTTAGGAGTCGGATTATAGCCCTGTCCAGATCATCAAGTTGCAGCATCTCTCACACCTCGTAACTCCATCTTTTGTAAATCTTATTTGGAATTCCAATGGCATCTAAGATTTTTCCGATTATAAAGTTTACTATGTCGTCTATTGTTTTAGGATTTCCATAAAAACCTGGAGATGCTGGCAATATTATCCCACCGGCTTGGGTAACTTTCAACATGTTCTGGAGATGAATAAGACTTAATGGGGTTTCCCTCACGACAAGAACGAGTTTTCTACGCTCCTTCAGTGCCACATCGGCAACCCGTGTGATTAAATTGTCAGCGTAGCCATTTGCAATGGCCGACAGCGTTTTCATGGAACAGGGGGCTATAACCACCGCGTCGAAGGGGTAGGAGCCGGAGGCAATCGGAGCGAACAGGTCGTTTTCATCGTAATCGGGATTTAGCTTAACCCCCAGCTCGTGAAAAGCAACGGCTTTACCTGTTTTCGAAGCCACAAGGATAGGCTCGTGTCCAAGCTCCCTCAGAACCTCCACGAGCCTCACGCCGTACACGCTACCGCTCGCACCTGTCACCGCTACGACAATCCTCATAACGCACCACCCAAATCAGTATGCCACAAAGTTACATGTATTCCGATATAAATCTTCCTCAAAAAAGTGAAAAATCTTCAGAAGGCGGTTCCCATATCCTGAGCTATCTTCCTGAGGCGCTCTATCCTCTTCTCCGTTGGCGGGTGGGTCGAGAAGAGGTTCGCTATACCCATGCCCTTGAAGGGGTTGACAATGAACATGTGCGCCGTAGCTGGATTCCCGTTCCGAAGGGGCCTCCTCGAGACGGCGTACTCTATCTTCTCAAGGGCCCTCGCGAGGGCCCACGGCTTGCCGCTTATCCTCGCGCCGGTTTCGTCAGCGAGGTACTCCCTCGAGCGGCTTATGGCTGCCTGGACGAGCATCGCCGCTATTGGGGCAAGTATCGCCACGAGGATGGCGCCGATTACATCGCCCCCATCGTCCCTGTCACCGCGGTAGCCCCCGAAGATGGCTATCCAGCGTGCCCAGTATGCCAGCTGCATTATTGCACCCGCTATGGCGGCCGCCACGGTGCTTATAAGGATGTCGCGGTTCTTGATGTGGCTTATCTCGTGGGCCAGGACACCCTCAAGCTCGTCCTTGTTGAGTATCCTTAGGAGCCCCTGTGTCACCGCCACGACGGCGTTCTTTGGGTTCCTTCCAGTGGCGAAGGCGTTAGGGGTTTCCGTTGGGACGATGGCGACCCTTGGAGTGGGGATACCGGCTTCGTTTGCGAGTCCCCTCACTATCGCGTAGAGCTCGGGCGCCTCCATCTCATCAACGACCCTCGCACCGTACCAGGCGAGCACGAGCCTGTCGCTGTACCAGTAGCTGAAGAAGTTCATGAGGAGCGCGAAGGCGAAGGCTATGAACATCATGTTCGTCCCGCCGAGGAGGTAGCCCACCCCCATAAGGAGCCCCGTGAGGACGGCCATCAAGAATCCGGTTCTAAGCCACATACCGAGTCCCATCTCACTCACCCCCCGTTGTCAGGTATGGGAGCACATCGTCATAAGCGTTACTCCAGTCAACGATGCCAACGCGCCTTTTCGGGCCGTGCTTTATCAACTCAAGCACCTCCCCCAGCACTTCCTCGGGGTTCTTGCCGGTGGTGTCCACCTCTATGACGTTCTCATGCTCCTCGAGGGCCTCCACCAGGCATACGTCAACGAGCTCCGCCTCGACGTTCTCGGCCAGCTTTTTTGCGTCATAACCCCTTTCCCCGAGCCTCTTCGCGACCTCCAGGGGATGGAGGCGCAGCACCACCACGATGTCAGCGGGGAGGAGGTGGCTAAGGTGGCCGTCAACCACCGCGTTCTTTCCCTGAAACTCCCTCTCAAACCTCTCAGCCAGGGCATCAACGTCAATCTCAACCTCCTCCCCGACCCTCTCTCCAACGCCCCACTCGAGGGCAAGATCCTTCACGCTCACGTATTCGTAACCGAGCTTTTCAGCCAGGAGCTTCGCCGTTGTGGTTTTCCCCACGCCGGGGGTTCCCGTTATCGCTATGAGCATTTTATTCACCGAAGTATATTTTAAGTGGCCGCTTTTTATAGTTTTGGTTTAAGTCAAATGTCGAAGTCATGTTTGGCATTAAGCGAAAACCTTATTAAGGTTGGGAGCGCTACACAAACCCAGGTGAGCCCTATGGAGATGTTGAAATCCAAACTACTCGAAAAGAGGCTTGAGCTTGTTAAGATGCAGAAGGAGGCCCTCTTCAACGAGGAGGCACGCCTCCTGAGGCTGGCCATGCAGGGGCGGAGGGGTGTTTCGAAGAAACTCGCCATCGTGAGGCGGGAGAAGAACTCAATCCTCGCTCAGGAAGCGCGGCTTTTAAGGGTTCTCAAGCAGGGCACACCGGCCCTCTGATGGAAGAAAAGGGAGAGGGCTCAGAAGACGTTTATCCTGCCCTCTATCACCATTTCCCTTACCTTGATTATGTTGGCGAGCCACTCGTCGGCTATCTCGTATGCCGGCTTCTCTATCTTCTCAAGGGTGTAGCCCTTCTTCGGGAGTATCTGAAGGCTCGCAACAAGGGGCTGGTCTATGGGCTTGCCTATCTGGCTGAGTATCCTGACGTAGACCTCTTCCACACCTTCGACCTTCTCCGCCACGTCCTTGGCTATGAGGTTCGCGAGCAGATTGTAAATCTTGCCCACGTGGCTGACGGGGTTCTTACCTGCGGCCGCCTCCATGCTCATGTACCTGTTCGGGGTTATGAGGCCGTTCACGCGGTTGCCCCTTCCAACGGAACCATCGTCGCCGGCCTCGGCGCTCGTTCCGGTGACGGTGATGTAGTAAATGTCCTTCGAGGGGTCGTCGGCGGTGTTGATGTATATGTTGACCTTCCTCTCCGTGTGGGCCTGCACGAGCTCCCTGACCTCCTCGTGGAGGGCCTCCTTGACTTCGAGGTACTCCTTGGGGCTTTGGAGCTCGCTGTCAACCATGGCCGCAGCAATCGTGAGGTCTATCTCGTCGCCCTTCCTGAGGCCCATGACCTTTATGTCCTCACCGAGGGCCGGGTACTTCTTCTTGAACTCGTCGCCGTTGAGGAGTCTCTCCGTCTCGTAGACGATTTTCTCAACCTCGCTGAAGGGCGCGAAGCCCACACCGAAGGAGGTGTCGTTGGCGAGCGGGATGGGGTTCTCCTTGGCCTTGTTGAAAACTCCGACGAGGTCAACGCTTCCCTGACCTATGCGGGAATCTATGACGACATGGTTGTCAACGTCGAGGTGGCGAACGGCCTTCCTGAGGTACTCCCTCGCGGCCTTTATGGCGACCTCGTGGACCGGGAAGAGCTCCCTGTCAACGAGCTCCACGGCCCTTCCCGAGAGGAGGATGTAGATCGGCTTTATGACCTCACCGCCGCCGAAGCGCGGGTAGGCCCTTCCACCAACGACCTCAACCTGGTCCGTGTTGTGGTGGAGGATTATCCCGTACCTCTTGATGTACTCCTTCGAGAGGGCCCTGCTAACAGCCTCGGCAATACCGTCGGCTATGCTGTCGGGGTGGCCTATTCCCTTCCTCTCGACGAGCTCGACCTTCTGCATCTCAACGGGGGTCTTGTAGAGCTCCTCAACAACTATGTTCCTTTTGACTTCCGCCATGATCATCACCCGTAACCTTTGTGAGATGCACTCTGATGGACGCTTTATATATTTTTCGGCATATCAATCACACCAGAATATAACTGCTGGTTATTGGGAAAACTTATTAACATCGAACGCACGGATATAACCGGGGGTTATCATGGTAATACTTCCAAGGCCCTTTGACCCGAGGGATATAAAACGCATCCGAAAGGAACTCGGGATAACCCAGGAGGAGCTCGCCGAGAGAGCCGGGGTCACCCAGGCGTACATAGCCAAGTTAGAGAACGGGAGGGTTGACCCGAGGCTCTCCACGTTCAACAAAATCCTGCAGGCGCTCATAGAATGCAAGAAGGGCCGCCTGAAGGCCAAAAACCTCATGTCCAGCCCGATAGTGGCCGTGAAGCCCTACGACCCGGTGGAAAAGGTAATACGCTTCATGAAGGAGCACAACATCTCACAGGTGCCCGTCATAAGCGGTAAGCGCGTTGTCGGCGGCATAACCGACCGCTCCCTCGTCAGGAAGAGCCTTGAGATGGAGGACATCTACGGGAGGAAAGTCATGGAGGTCATGGACGAGCCGTTTCCCATAGTCAACGAGGAGGACGACGTTGAGATAGTGAAGTACCTCCTCGAGGAGCATCCCGCGGTCATAGTGCAGAACCGCGAAGGCTCCCCCGTTGGAATAATTACGCGCTCCGACCTGTTTAAACTCGCGAGGTAGTCCCCATGAAGGAGATTGGAGAGGACCTGTATCTATACCCCGGCTCCCCCTCGACCATGGTCAAGCTCTTCGAGGGGAGGGCCGTCCTCGTTGATCCGGGCAACGGGAAGAAGAGGCACAAGGAGCTGAGGAGGGAGCTCAGAAAGCTCGGCCTTGAGGCATCCCACCTTCTTGCCACACACGGGCACGCCGACCACGTGGCGGTAGTTCCCAAACTCGAAAAGCCACTCCTAATCCACCGCTTTGAGTTCTCCATCGCGGAGAGCCCCCTAAACAGAGAGCTCCTCACCTTCGGATCAAAGGCACCGGAGGGCTTCCTCGTTTACCAGTTCCCCGGGGAGGTGAAGGTTCACGGAATCTTCGAGTGGGGGGATGAACTCTTTGGACTCAGGGCATTGAAGCTCGATGGCCACTCCCCCGGCATGACGGGCTTCATGGATGAGGACAACGCCGTTATCTACGCGGGGGACAGCTTCTTCGGGGAGAGACTTTTGAAAGGCATAGGCGTGCCCTACCTCGTCGAACCTGCACTCTTCATGGAGTCCCTGGAGAGACTCAGGGGCTACGCGGAGGAGGGATTCCTTCTGATACCCTCCCACGGGCCGATGGTGAAGGGAGAGGATGCCATAGGGCTCATCGAGACCAACAGGAAGGCGGTTGAGAACGTCAGGGCCTTAATTCTACGCCTCCTCGAGAGGCCCATGAGCGTGGACGAGCTCTCTTACAGCATGGCCCTCGAGTTCGGCGCACCGCTAACGCCAAAGGCGCTCGCCCTCAACCAGGTTCCCATAAAGGCCATCCTGGCGACGCTCTACAACGAGAGGAGAATCGAGGCCGTTGTTGAGGGGGGCATCAAGTGGCGCCTTAGAAGGGACTAAAAGTAGCCGTCGGCGTAGTCCTCCGGATAGCAAAGGTAGCGGTAGGGGCAGAAGCGGCACATGAAGTTGTCCCAGCCCTTCGGGGGCTTATCCTTTTCGTAGGCCTTCTTTATTTTGTAGAACTCTCGGAGAGTCTCGTGGAAGAGCTTCTTGTCGTAGGGCACCTCGAAAGCCCTTATGCCGACGCCCTCCACCAGGGGAAACTTCGAGAAGTCCGCCTTCTGGAGCCTCTTATCCTCGTTCCCGAGGCGGATGTAGTAGAGGTAGCCCCACTCCGCGTTCGCCCACCGCATGTAGATGTTGAGCTGGGCCAGATGGTAGTCGTAGGGCTCTCTGGGGACGCTCGTCTTGCCCTTGATTTCGATGGGGTGCTCCCTGAAAGCGTCAATCCTTCCGTGGATTTCAAAGCCGAGCCGCGGGGCCTTCAGGACCATGTGCTTCTCAAGCTCGTAGCTGTAGCGCCTCCTGAGGACTTCGCCAAAGATTTTGTGGACCTTAATGCCCTGCTGGAGCCTAACCTTGACGTTCGCTGGCCACCTCGGCGGATAGCCCTTGAGGCGGTAGTAAACCCTTCGGGGACACATGAGGGCCTCGCTCGCGTAGAATTCAATGAGTTCATCCATGCCCATCACTCCGGCGGTGGAAATAGTTGGGGGCGGGGGGTAAAAAGCTTTTTGCCCTCAAAGCCGCTCCAGTGAGACGCTCACCTTCCCCCCTTTGAGCTCAACGGTGGCGTAGTAACCCCTGAACAGCGGGCCCGGGTTCACAACGACCGTCTTTCCAATGCTGTCCACGGCCCTTGCCTCGTGGATGTGGCCGCAGAGAACGAGCGGCGGCTGGCGCTCCTTGATGAAATCCCTGACACCTTTGCTCCCCACGTGCCTCCCGGAGTAAATTCTGTCCGCTTTGGTGCCGTAGGGGGGAGTGTGGAGGAGCAGAACATCCCCGTCTCTGTAGTTCCTCGAGAGGCTTTCGAGTATCGCCCCATCGTCGAACTCCCAGATCGTGGAGAAGGGGGTTATGTTGGAGCCCCCGAAGCCCACTATCCCCACTCCACCAAGTTCGACGCGCCTATCGTGAACGCTTATCCCCCTCTCCTCGAGGAGGTCAAGGACGTCCCTCCCGTCGCAGTTGCCCATTATCGCCAGCATCGGTTTACCAAGCTCCTCGAACGCGTTTAGGACTTTCTCGGCGCTCTCGCGCCCCCTGAAGTGGGTTATGTCCCCCGCTATCAGGAGGGCATCGAACTCCTCGCCCATGAGACGCTCAACAAGCCTCTCCGCCTTCCCAACGTTGCCGTGCACGTCGCTGACCACCACGAACCTCACGGCCCTCACCTCAGAAGAGGAACACCTCGACCTCTTCCCCTTCCTCGAGTATCTCCACCGTCTCGGGCACCTCTATGAAGCCGTCCGCATCAACGAAGCTGGTAATCGCTCCACTCCCCTTGAGTATCGGCACGGCCTCCTCGCCCTCCACCCTAACCGGGAGAAACTGCCTCCTTCCCTTGACGGAGAACACCTTGTGCGCGAGCCTCTTCCTGACGCTCCTCTTCTCCCCGCTTAGGCCGAGGAGCCTCCTGAGGAGGGGCGCAACGAGGAGCGTGAAGTTCGTGAGGCAGCTCGTCGGGTAGCCGGGGAGGCCAAAGATGGGCTTTCCATCAACCTGGCCTATTATGGTGGGCTTTCCGGGCTGGATGGCTATCCCGTGGACGTGGACCTTCCCCAGCTCCTCTATTATCGAGCTCGTCAGATCCCTAACTCCCGCGGAAGCGCCTCCCGACAGGATGACCATGTCGTACTTCAGCCCCTCGAGGAGCTTCTCCCTCAAACTATCCTCATCGTCCCTCGCTATTCCAAGGAAAAACGCCTCACCCCCGAGTTCCCTGATTGCATCCGTTATGGCCCTCCCGTTGATGTCGTAAATACTTCCCGGCCTGAGCTCCTCGCCAGGGAGGATAATCTCATTCCCCGTGCTTATCACCGCCACCCTCGGCCTCCTGAAGACCCTGACCTTCTCATAACCAAGCGCCGAAAGGAGGGCCGTGTCTTTGAAGGTGAGCCTTTTCGGGGCTTTGAGAACCACCGCCCCCTTGGCTATGTCAGTTCCGGCCTTCATCACGCCCGCCTGGGGATAGTAGGGCTTGTAGATGAGAACCTCGTCGCCTTCAACCTCAACCTCCTCGAGCATGGCCACGGCATCCGCTCCCAGAGGAAGCGGCGCCCCTGTGGAGATTCCCACTGTTTGGCCCTTCTCGAGCTTTATCTCGGGGATATCCCCCGCGTTTATCTGGCCGACGAGCTTTAGCCTCACGGGCTCGCTCTCGCTCGCCATGAAGGTATCTTCCGCTCTGAGCGCGTAGCCGTCAACCGTGGCCCTGTCGAAGGGGGGGACGTCAATCGGCGCCCTAACATCCTCCGCTAGAACCCTCCCAAGGGCCTCCTCAACAGGAACCTCCTCAACCTTCGCCTCAATCCCAAAGGACTCTATGACCTTGAGAGCCTCCTCGAGAGAAACCACCTTCAGGAATCCCATAACACCACCCCTCCCCACTTGCTCAATCTCCCTAAAAGCCTTTGCTACCCAGGTGTGGCCACTGGCAGGGGTGTTGAAGTGGGAGCATCTTTGGGTGGAGAAT